>CAJWQN010000103.1 GCA_913045505.1 uncultured Rhodospirillaceae bacterium
TCGGATAGCGAAACGTGACCCGATCGAACACGATCTCACCTTTGGCCAGAGTCGGCAGGGGCACCGGATTGAGCGGCGGCGCGATCTCCGGCACCACCGCCAGCAATTCCATCAGCCGCTCCGTGGCGCCGGCCGCGCGCTGGAGATCGCCGTAGACTTCGCTGATCGCGCCCACCGCGCCGGCCACCAACACCGCGAAGAACACGAACTGGGACAGCTCGCCCCCGGTCAATGCGCCGTCCAGCACGCCCCGGCCACCGATCCACAGCACCAGGCCGACGGCACTGAATACGAACAACATGACCACCGCGGTCAACAGCGCCCGCGCCCGCACCCGCTCGACGGCGACCGTGAAGGCCCGTTCGACCCGGTCCGCGAATCCGCGCCGTTCCAACTCCTGATGGTTGAAGGCTTGAACTGTGCGCACGGCGCCGATCGATTCCTCGATCTGGGCCGCGATGTCGGCGACACGATCCTGACTTATCCGCGACAGGCGCCGGACCCGGCCTCCGAACACCAGAATCGGCACCACCACCAGGGGCACCAACAGAAAGACGAGCGCGGTCAGCTTGATGCTGGTCACCGCCAACATGACCGTGCCGCCCAGGAACAGCAACGCGTTGCGCAGCGCCACCGAAGCGCTGCTGCCGACCACGACCTGAAGCAGGGTGGTATCGGTGGTCAGCCGCGACATCAGCTCGCCGATCCGCGTCGTTTCGAAAAAACTCGGGCTGAGGCCGATCAGATGATCGTAGACATCGCGGCGAATGTCGGCGACCACCCGCTCACCGACCCACGAGATCAGGTAAAAGCGGGCATAGGTGGCCGCGGCCAACACCGCGACGACGCCGAACAGCACCAAGAGCGCGCGATCGAGCATCGCCGGGTCGTTGCCGGCGAAGCCGTCGTCAATCAAACGCCGGAGGCCGACACCCAGAGACAAAACGGTTGCGGCCGCCACGGTCAGCGCCACCGCCGCGCCGGCGATCGCCAGCCGATATGGCGCCAGGTAGCGTCCCAGGCGCCGGAGATGGCCGAGATCGCGGCTGGCGCCACGATCGCTGGCCCGGGCGCTGGCAATATCCATCAGCAACCCGCGCCTTCGCCGAATGCCGGCAATGGGATGGCGTCATGCATCGCGCTTGGTAACAGCCCGCGCATGCCCGGGCAACAAGTCCGGGCCTTGTCTCCAACCGCGCCCTCGGCTATATACGGCGCCCGCCCCCCATGGGAGCCGTGGCCATGAAGAAAGACATCCACCCGGACTATCATGACATCACCGTGGTGATGACCGATGGGACCGAGTTCACGACCCGGTCCACTTACGGAAAGCCGGGCGATACCCTCAAGTTGGATGTCGATCCCAGCACCCATCCGGCCTGGACCGGTGGGGCGACGCGCATCGTCGATACCGAGGGCCAAGTGGCGCGGTTCAACCGCCGATTCAAGGCGTTCGGCCTGAAATAGAACGCCAGCGCTAATCGCCGACCAGAATCAAGGCCAGCGCCGCGCGCACGCTGTTGGGGATCGGCACGGTTCGGCCCTGATCCGCGCGATCCACGAACACATGGACGAAGTGACATTCGGCGGCGGCATCATCGTCGCCCTGCCTGAACATGGCGGCGTCGTAGACCACGCTCGAGCGGCCGAGCCGGGTGACCCGGAGACCCACGTCGAGCACGTCCGGAAAGTGCAGCGGTTTGCGGTATCGGCAGCGCGTCTCCGGGATGATGCCGAGCGCCGAGCCGTTGACGATATCGAGCCCGCCTTCGCCGATCAGGTAGCGGTTGATCACCGAATCGAACATTTCATAGTAAACCACATTGTTCATGTGACCGTAGACGTCGTTGTCGTTCCAACGGGTCTCGATGGTGTGGAAATAGGTGTAGTCGCCGCGCCGGCGCGGGCAATCGGAGGTCACAGAAACGCCTTGAGGGCATCGAGTGTGGCGTCCGGCTGCTCGACCATCATCATGTGGCCGCCGCCGGGGATCATGACCAGGCGGGCTTCGGCGATCGCGGCCTCGAACTTCCGCGACTCCCGCGCCGGGGTCATGCGGTCGCTGTCGCCGCACAGGATCAAAGTGGGTGCCCGGACCCGGGCGGCGGCGGCCGCGCCCCCCGCGTAATCGGCGCAAGCCGCGAAATCGGTGGCCAGCACCCCCGGCGCCGCTTGGTGCAACAGGCGGCGCCCGCCGGCCAACATCCACAGCCCCGGCGCTTGTGTGCCGCCAATATGGGCGCGGGTGCCATAGGCCCAGGACACGATGAACTGAACCGCGAGGTCGATGTCGTCGCGCGCGGCCGCCAGCAGATCCGGGTGAACCGGCATGGTCGGGGCCGCGCCGAGCAAGGCGAGCTTTCGGACTTGATCCGGATGGCGCGCGGCGGCTTCCAGGGTGGCGATCGCGCCCATGCTGTGGCCGACCAGCATTGCCTGTTCGAATCCGGCGGCCCCGATCAGTTGACCTAGCCAGTCGGCCATCGCCCCGACCGAGGTGAGCGCGGGCCCGTCCGACCGGCCGTGGCCGGGCATGTCCACCGCCAACACCGACTGGCCGTGATTGGCGAAATAGCGCGTTTGCAGCGCCCAGACGGTGTGGTCCATGCCGGCGCCATGAACGAACACCGTCAGCGGTTTGGCGATATCGATCGGGAACCCGCCGGTTCCCGCATGAACCGATTTCGACTCGACGGCAAGCCGCATCGCTCAGCCCTTTTGCGAGGCGCGGAGCGCCTGGGCCAGATCGTTGATCAGGTCTTCCGAATCCTCGAGTCCGATGGACAGGCGCACCAGATCCTCGCCGACCCCGGCGGCCTCGAGCTCCTCGGCGCTCATTTGCTGATGGGTGGTGCTGGCCGGGTGGATGACCAGGGACTTGGCGTCACCGACATTGGCGAGGTGGGAGAACAAATTCAGCCGCTCGATGAAGCGGCGCCCGGCTTCGCGCCCGCCCTTGATGCCGAACGACGGGATTGCCCCGGCCCCCTTGGGCAGCAGTTTGGCGGCGCGGTCATGGTCGGGGTGAGAAGTGAGTTCGGGATAACAGACCCAGGCCACCGCGTCATTGCCTTCGAGGAACGCGACCACCTTGCGGGCATTGTCGACATGGCGGGCCATGCGCAGGTGCAGGTCCTCGACGCCGAGCATGATGTAGAAGGCGTTGTTGGGGCTCATGCAGGCGCCGAAGTCACGCAAGCCCTCGGCGCGGGCGCGCATGATGAACGCGGCCGGGCCGAACTCCTCGGCGAAATCGAGGCCGTGATAGCCGGCATAGGGCTCGGTCATGTTGGGGAATTTGCCCGACCCCTCCCAGTCGAACCGGCCGCCGTCGATCACCGCGCCGCCGATCGCGACGCCGTGCCCGCCCAGGAACTTGGTCACCGAATGCATGATCAGATCGGCGCCATGAGTGAACGGTCGGCACAGATAGGGGGTGGCGAAGGTGTTGTCGAGCATCAGCGGCAGGCCGGCGCCATGGGCGACCTCGGCCACCGCCGGGATGTCCATCACTTCGAGCCCGGGATTGCCCAGGGTTTCGCCGAACAGCAGCCGGGTCTCGGGCCGGATCGCGGCCTTGAACGCGGCGGTGTCGCGGGCGTCGCAAAAGCTGGTCTCGATGCCGAATCGGGGCAGGGTGTGGCAGAACAGATTGTAGCTGCCGCCATAGAGGTTCTTCGAGGCAACGATATGACCGCCTCCGTCCATCAATGTGCATATCGCGAGATGGAGCGCGGCCTGGCCGCTGGCCGTGCAGATCGCCCCGACCCCGCCCTCGAGCGCCGCCAGCCGTTCCTCGAGCACGGCCACGGTCGGATTGCTGATCCGCGAATAGATATGGCCGGCACGCTCCAGGTTGAACAGGGCGGCGGCGTGGTCCGAGTCCTGAAACACGTAGGACGTGGTCTGGTAGATGGGAACCGCCCGGGCGCCGAACTGTTGATCCGGATGCTGACCCGCATGAAGTGCCATGGTGTCGAACTTCAGAAAACTGGGCTGGGCCATGATCGCCTCCCGTTTCGATCGCGCGGCAGCCTACACGGCGCCGATATTCCGGTCCAGCGGACGCCGGCTGGGCCTGCCGCGCTCGGCGCGGTGAAAAAAACGGGCCGCCGATGTCGGCGGCCCAGTTCAACAGGGAGGTACTCGCAAAGGCTTCAAGGGGGGCCTTTAAAGCCTTCATGCAATGCACTGCTACGATCACAGATATATAGATTTGCCTAACAGACAATTAATTTGTTCGTTATTCCCAAACCTGTCGGGACATGCGGCGCCCGCCAAGACTCCGCCGGCGTTAACTGCGAAACACGTTTTCGGCTTGGACGTGAAGCCGTTCCTTCGCCGAAATATCTTGTCGAACACGATCAATTTCGGCTTCGAGTTCGCCGATATATGCACGCAATGCTTCCAATGACAGAGCCTCCAGATTGCGGGGAAACGATGCTTCTGGAGTCGGCTTGGGAACTTCTTCGTCGTCCATCGAATGCTCCGATGCACAGAATTCTAATTAATGTGTCGAGCCAGCCAATATACAATATTGTTGAAAAATAATAACTTCCCGGTCATGTTCGCAGTGATTCGGGCCGTCTCGGCGAACCCGGTTCAAGCTTGCGCGAAGGCCGGAGAGTGGGTGTGGCGGAAAGCAACGAATTTTATGTGCGGTTCTGGGGCGTGCGGGGCAGCATCGCATGCCCCGGCCCACGGACCATGCGCTACGGCGGCAACACCTCGTGCCTGGAGATGCGTTGCGGCGACAATATGCTGATTTTCGATGCCGGCACGGGGCTCCACGCCCTGGGCACCCGCATTGGACAAGGCCAGCGGCTTCGGGCCGATCTTTTTTTCAGCCATACCCATTTCGACCATATCTGCGGATTTTCGTTCTTCGGGCCGGCGTTCCTGCCCGACAACGAGCTCAGGATTTGGGCCGGTCACCTGCTGCCCGACCGAACGGTGCGGGAGGTGCTGATCTATCTGATGATGGATCCCCTGTTCCCGGTCCCGATCGACACCATGCGGGCCGAAATGTCGTTTCGCGATTTCACCGCCGGCGACACCCTGAACCCCGACAACCGGGTCAACATCAGGACCGCGCCGCTCAATCATCCGAACGGCGCCACCGGTTACCGGGTCGAATTCGAGGGCCAGACCATTTGCTACGTGACCGACACCGAGCATTTCCCCGACCAGATCGACGACAATATTCTGGGACTGATCGAAGACGCCGACATTTTCATTTACGACAGCACCTATACCGACGTCGAATATCCGAGCCACGTCAATTGGGGCCATTCGACTTGGCAGCAGGGTGCGCGGTTGGCCGACGAGGCCAACGTCAAGACGTTCGTCGTGTTCCATCACGACCCCGATCATGACGACGACTTCATGGACGGTATCGCGACCGACGTGGCGCGCGCGCGCCCGGGCTCGGTGGTGGCCCAGGAAGGCATGACCCTGCGCCCGTGACCGGGCCCTCGCGACCGCCGGAGACGATGACCGCCGTCGAGATTTCCGAGCCCGGTGGGCCGGAAGTGTTGCGACCGGTGGTACGACCGGTACCCAGTCCCGGTTTCGGAGAGGTATTGATCCGAGTGGCCGCGGCCGGCGTGAACCGGCCCGACGTAATGCAGCGTACAGGCACATATCCGCTGCCGCCGGGGGTCTCGGATCTGCCCGGGCTGGAAGTCGCCGGCACGATCGTGGCGGTCGGGCCGGGCGCCCGCGAAGCCGCCATTGGCCAAGAGGTCTGCGCCCTGACCCCGGGCGGGGGCTATGCCGAATATTGCACTTCTCCCGAGTCCCACGCCTTGCCGATTCCGTCTCGGCTGAACGCGGTCGAGGCGGCGTCGCTGCCCGAAACCTATTTCACGGTCTGGACCAATTTGTTCGAGCGGGCCGATTTGCAGGCAGGCGAAAGCGTGTTGATCCATGGCGGCAGCAGCGGCATCGGCACCACCGCGATCCAGCTCGCCAGCCTGTTCGGCGCGCGGGTGTTCACGACCGCGGGCAGCGCCGAAAAATGCGCCGCCTGCGAGGATTTGGGGGCCGAACGGGCGATCAATTACCGGACCGAGAATTTCGTCGCGATCGCGCGCGAGGCCACCGGCGGCGCCGGGGTCGATGTGATTCTGGATATGGTCGCCGGCGACTATCTGGCCCGGGACTTCGAGGCCCTGGCCGAGGACGGCCGCCTGGCGTTGATCGCGTTTCTCGGTGGCAGTCGGGTCGAGATCGATATGATGCCGGTGTTGCTCAAACGCTTGCGCATCACTGGGTCGACCATGCGGCCGCGGACGGTGGAAAAGAAGCGCCAAATCGCCGAGGCCCTGCGGCGTCATGTCTGGCCGTTGCTGGAAGCGGGGCGGCTCCGCCCGGTGATCGCCGCGACCTTCCCGCTGGGCCAAGCCGCCGAGGCCCATGCGCTGATGGAAACCAGCGCCCATATCGGCAAGATCGTGCTGACCAACTGAATACGACCACCGCGCGTGAACGACCTCGCCGGCTCTTGGAGCACCGCGGCAAGGTGACTATATTCGATTCGAATTGAAGTGCGGCGCGGCGCTGCCGCGGCGGCCTTGACGGTGAGGAGAAGTGATGGCTCAACCTTTGATGCCGAAAGCGACGGCGGTGTGGCTGGTCGATAACACCACGTTGACCTTCGAACAGATCGCCGAACTGTGCGGGTTGCACGAGCTCGAGGTACAGGGCATCGCCGACGACGAGGTCGCGGTCGGAATCATCGGCATCGATCCGGTCGGGTCGGGCCAGCTCGACCGCGAGGAGATCGAGCGTTGCGAGGCGGACGCCACCGCCCGACTGGTGCTGCTCGAGACCGAAATGCCGCTGACCTCGGCGCGCCGCCGCGGGCCGCGCTACACACCTGTGTCCAAGCGCCAGGATCGCCCGGACGCCATCTCCTGGCTGATCAAGTACCACACCGAGCTGAATGATCCGCAGATCGCCAAGCTTCTGGGCACGACAAAGTCCACGATCCAGGCGGTGCGCGGCCGGACCCACTGGAACATCAGCAACATCAAGGCCCGCGATCCGGTGTTGCTGGGCATCTGCAAGCAATCGGAACTCGAGACCGAGCTCAACAAGGCCCATGCCGCGGGTCGGCTGCCGGCGGTTCCCGTGACCGAAGACGAGTCGCTGAGCTAGCCAGGGAGCCCTTGGGGGCCGCGCGGAGCTGTTCGGGACCAATGCCGATCTCCGACATCGCCGGATTCACCGACACCGTTGATCGGCTGTCCCGGACATCGGTCCTCTGTATCGGCGATCTGATGCTCGATCGCTTCGTCCATGGCGCGGTCGATCGGATATCGCCCGAAGCGCCGATTCCGGTGCTGCGGGTTTCACGTGAAACAGCCATGCTCGGCGGCGCCGGCAATGTCGCCCGCAATCTGGTTGCCTTGGGCGCGAAATGCACGTTCGTCTCTGTGATCGGCGCGGACGAAGCCGGCGCCCAACTCGGCGATCTGGTGGCGGCGGAAGGCGGCCTCGACGCGCGGCTGCTGACGGAGCCCGACCGGCCCTCGACGATCAAGACCCGCTACGTCGCCGGTGGCCAGCAATTGCTCCGGGCCGATCGGGAGATGGCGGCGCCGCTATCGGAGCCCACGCGCAAGGATCTCGCCGACGCGGCGGCCGAGGCTCTGGCCGGCGCCGACGTGGTGGTGATGTCCGACTACGCCAAAGGCGTGTTGGCGGGGCCGGTGGCCGGCGCCGTGATCGAAGCCGCTCTCGCCGCCGGCAAGCCGGTGGTGGTGGACCCCAAGGGCAGCGATTTCGAGCGTTACCGTGGCGCCCAGGTGGTGACGCCCAACCGCGGCGAGCTTGCCGTCGCGACCGGTTTGGCGGCCGGATCGGATGACGAGATCGTCGCGGCGGCCCGCGAACTGATCGCCGATCACGGCATCGAGGCGGTGCTGGTCACCCGCGGCCGGGACGGCATGTCCCTGATCACCCACCAGACGGCGGCCCACGTTGGCGCCCGCGCGCGCGACGTGTTCGACGTCTCCGGCGCCGGCGATACCGTGGTCGCCGCGTTCGCGGCCGGAATAGGCGCCGGCTTGAGCCGTGAAGAGTCGATGCATATCGCCAACACCGCCGCCGGCATCGTGGTCGGCAAGGTCGGCACGGCGGCGGTCACCACGACCGATCTGGCCGGGGCCCTGCACCGCTCGGAGGTCCTGGACGCCGACGCCAAGGTGGTTGGACTCGACGGGGCCGTCGAACGGGTGGCGGTCTGGCGCCGGCGGGGAGCGCGGATCGGCTTCACCAACGGCTGTTTCGATTTGCTGCACCCCGGGCATTTGTCGCTGCTGGGTCAGGCGCGCGGCCATTGCGACCGGCTGGTGGTCGGCCTCAACAGCGACGCCTCCGCGTCCCGGCTCAAGGGCGAGGGCCGCCCGGTTCAGTCGGAATCGGCCCGCGCCCTGGTGCTGGCGTCACTGGCGGCGGTCGATCTGGTTGTGGTGTTCGGGGACGACACGCCGCTCCGAATGATCGAGCGGCTCCGCCCCGACGTGCTGGTCAAGGGCGCCGACTACCGGCTCGGAGACGTGGTCGGTGCGCCACTTGTTCAGAGCTATGGCGGCGAGATCGTATTGGCCGGCCTCGAACCCGGCCACAGCACCACCGGCACCATCGCCCGGCTGGCGCGCTAGCCGATGGCGCCGCGACGCCTGATCGTCGGCATGAGTGGCGCTTCGGGCGCGATCTACGGAATCCGGTTGTTGGAACTGTTGCGGCCGCTCGACGTCGAGACCCATCTGGTCATGACCCGATCGGCCGAGGTCACGATCGCCCACGAAACCGACATGAAGATCGCCGGCGTGAAGGCGCTGGCCGATGTCTGGTACGGAATCGACGACATCGGCGCGGCGCTCTCCAGCGGCTCGTTTCGGACCTCGGGCATGGTGATCCTGCCCTGCTCGGTCCGCACCGTCGCCGAATTGAGCACCGGCATCACCGGCAATCTTCTGACCCGCGCCGCCGACGTCGTGCTCAAGGAACGCCGGACCCTGGCGGTGGTGGTCCGCGAAACCCCGCTCCATGCGATTCACTTGCGCAATCTGTCTGCCCTGGCCGAACTGGGCGCCATCATCGCGCCCCCCGTCCCCGCCTTCTACGCC
>CAJWQN010000104.1 GCA_913045505.1 uncultured Rhodospirillaceae bacterium
ATGAGTAAAATCGAGCCGATAAACGGTCGTGCACCGGACGACATTCAGGGAGGCAATGGGTAATGACTTATAACATGGAACATAACATGGAACAGATTCGCAAGGCACTCGCCGCCGCCGCATTGGCGGCGGCCGTCATCGCCACCATGGGTGGGCCGGCCCAGGCGCAGGATGACGCGACGATCAAGATGGGACTGGTCGCGTTCTTGTCGGGTCCGGCCGCCGGGCATTTCGGCATCCCGGCGCGCAACGGCGCCGAGATGACCATCGATGCGATCAACAACGGCACCCTGCCGCCGCCTTACGACAGCAAGGGCATCGCCGGCCGGCGGCTCGAGGTGGTGTCGATCGACGAATCGGGCGGCGCCACCAAGCAGGTGACCGAGTTCCGCAATCTGGTCCAGCGCCAGGGGGTGGATCTGGTGGTCGGCTATATCTCGAGCGGCGATTGCCTGGCCGTGCCGGCGGTGGCCGAGGAGCTGAAGACGCTCACCATCCTGGCCGACTGCGGCACACCGAGGGTATTCGAACAGGCGAGCTACAAATACGTGTTCCGCACCGGCCCCCACGCGGTGATGGACAACGTCGCCGCCGCCCGCTACCTGCTCGACCGCCTGCCCAACGCCAAACGCATCGCCGGCATCAATCAGAACTACGCCTGGGGCCAGGATTCATGGCAGGATTTCAGTGCGGCGATGGCCGCGCTCCAGCCGGGCACCGAGACGGTCAGCGCCCAGTTCCCGAAAATCTTCGCCGGCCAGTACGGCGCCGAGATATCGGCACTGATCGTGAGCAAACCGGCGGTGGTTCACTCCAGCCTGTGGGGCGCGGACCTGGAGGCGTTCATCGTCCAGGGCGCGGGCCGGGGCCTGTTCCAGCAAAGCCAAGTGATCCTGAGCGCCGGCGAGCAGATTCTGCCCAGGATCGGGCGGCAACTCCCCGACGGCACCATCATCGGCGGCCGCGGCCCCCATGGACCGTTCGCGCCGCCGGGCCCGATCCGCGACTGGTTTCGGGCGACCTACAAGGAGCGCTACAACACCACGCCCAATTACGCCGCCTACAAATACAGCCAGGCGCTGCTCGGCGTGAAAGCCGCCTACGAGAAAGCGGCCGCGGCCGCCGGCGCGTTCCCGACCCAGGAGCAGGTGATCGCGGCGTTCGAGTTTCTGGAATGGACCGGCCCCAGCGGTCCCGTGACCATGTCGCTCGGCTATGGTCATCAAGCGGCGCAACAAAACGCGATCGGCCTGTCCAAGTACGACGAGGCGACCGGCGAGGTCGGGGTGACCGACGTCGTCTACTATCCGGCCGATTGCGTCAATCCACCGGCCGACATGATCGGGCTCGACTGGATCAAGGCCGGTTTTCCCGGCGCCAAGTGCGACTGAACCGCCGTTGCCGGTATCCTTGGTTGCCCGTATCCGTGGGCGCCGCTTGCGCCTCCGAGGCCGACAGTGACGGCTTCGCGACGACCCCCTTCCTCCTCCTTGATGGGGGAGGATCGGGGTGGGGCCGAGCCGGTCGGCATCGCGAAAGGGGCGGCTTTGATGGCTGAGCGGCGATGCTGACCCTGGCGGCGATCATGATCGACGGGGTGATCTATGCGTCGTGGCTGTTTCTGGTCGCGATCGGGCTGACCCTGATCTACGGGGTGATGAACATCCTCAACGTCGCCCATGGCAGCCTGTATGCGCTGGGCGCCTATGCGGCGGCGTGGCTGGTGGGCGAATATTTCCTCGCCGGCTGGCCGCCGTTCGCAAGTTTCGCGGTCTTGATCGTGGCCGCGGCGGCGGTCGGGCTGGTGTTTGGCACCGTGATCGAGCGCGGTCTGCTCAGATTCATGTACGGGCGCGACGAGATCGTGATCGTGCTGGTCACCTATGCGGTGTTTCTGATCCTCGAGGACGTCATGAAGCTGGTCTGGGGGGTGGAATCCTACATGCCCTATCAGCCGCGCTATCTGTTGGGCAACGTCTCGATCGCGGGCCTGCCGTTCGTGGTCTACGACCTGTGCCTGATCGGGGTCGCGGTGGTCGCGGGCGGCCTGGTCTGGCTCGGGCTCAACCGGACCCGGCTCGGCAAACTGCTGCATGCGGTGATTTTCGACCGCGAACTTGCCAGCGCCATGGGCATCAACGTCACCCGCATCTTTACCGGCACCTTTGTCGTCGGCGCCATGCTGGGCGCCCTTGGCGGTGCCGCGACCGCGCCGCTGATCTCGGTCTCTCCCGGCATTGGGGTCGAAGTGATCGTGATCGCCTTCGCGGTGGTCGTGATCGGCGGCCTGGGCAGCATAGAAGGTGCCGCGATCGGCGCCCTGATCGTCGGGCTGGGGCGCGCCACCGCCGTTCACATGCTCCCGGAAATCGAGCTGTTCATCGTCTTCGGCGTGATGTCGCTGGTCCTGGTGGTCCGCCCCGAAGGTCTGTTCGGGCGCAGGGTGGTCCGGAAAATTTGATGGCGTGGACAGGCTGATGGGGGGCGGCGGACGCACGATTCCGGCGTTGCTGGTGACGCTGGCGGTCTTGTTGGCCGTCCACCCGATGTTGCCCGGCTGGGCGGTCAATATGGTCGGGCTGTCGCTGGCCAACGGCCTGGCCGTGCTCGGTCTGCTGGTCATCATGCGGGCCGGGCTGGTGTCCTTCGGCCACGGCCTCTATTTCGGCCTCGGCAGTTACGGCGCGGCCATGGCGGCGACCTTCCTGGGCGTGACCGACGCGTTCCTGATGATCGCGATCGGCATGGCGAGCGCGGCCCTGGTCGCGTTTGTCCTGGGATTTCTGATGGCGCGCTACCGGGGCATCTTCTTCGCCCTCTTGAATTTGGCGTTCTCGATGCTGCTATACGGTCTGCTGGTCAACAGTGCCGTGCTCGGCAGCACCGACGGCTTTTCGATGCCCATCCCCAGCTATCTGGGTTATGCACCGGTTGACGCGACATCGCGCGTCAGTTTCTTACTCTACGCGCTGATTTGCGTGCTCGCGTTCGCGGCAGCCCTCGTCGTTCACCGCTACCTCCAATCGACCATGGGTTACATCGGCGAGGGAATTCGCGAAAACGAGGTTCGTGTCGAATATCTGGGCGCGTCGGTCCGGCGCGCGATCCATATCAAATATGTGATCGCGGCGGCGATCACCGGCCTCGGCGGGGTGCTGACGGTACTGTTGATCGGCCACGTCACGCCCGAGGACACGGTCTATTGGACCAAGTCCGGCGAATTGGTTTTCGTCGCCATCCTCAGCGGCACCGGCAGTGTCGCCGCCCCCTTCCTGGGCTCGATGCTGTTCGAGCTGGTGCGCACCTATGCTCTCCAATACGCGCCCGACCTGTGGCAAATGCTGCTCGGCGCCACCCTGCTGGCGGTGATCATGTTTCTGCCCGGCGGCCTATGGTCGGTGGTCCGCCTGGCGCGGAGGAAGGCGTGACGTGAGCACCGTTCTCGAAACCCGGGGATTGAATAAGCGGTTCGGCGCCGTTATCGCCGCCGCCGACATCGCGATCGCGATTGGGCCCCAAGAGGTGGTCGGCATCATCGGCGCCAACGGCGCCGGCAAGACCACCTTCATCAATATGGTCACCGGCTATCTGAAGCCGGATTCGGGAGCCATCCTGTATCGGGACCGGGAGATCACCGCCCTCGGCCCCCGTGCGGTGACCCGGCTCGGCATCCACCGCTCGTTCCAGATTCCGCAGATTTTCCCCGAACTGAGTGTGTTCGACAATCTCCTGGTGGCGCTGGGCATCGCCGCGGAGACCGGGATCACCTTTTGGCGGCCATTGCGGACGCCGGCCCTGACCGAACGCGCCGAGGAGATTCTGGAGCGTTATCGGATCGACGAATATCGAGATCAGGCAGTTGGCGTGCTGCCCCAGGGCGCGCGCAAGCTGCTCGACATCGCCATGGCCATGGTCGGCGCGCCGACGGTGCTGCTGCTCGACGAGCCGACCAGCGGGATCAGCGCCGATGAAAAGATGGCGATGATGGACACGATCATGGCCGTGCTCGCGGCCGCCGAGGTGACGGTGCTGTTCGTCGAGCACGACATGGAGGTGGTGGCGCGCTACGCCCGCCGCGTGGCGGCATTCGCCGACGGCGCGATCATCGCCGATGGCGATCCCGACACGGTGCTGGGCGATTCGGAAGTGCGCACCACCGTCGTCGGCCCCGAGCTTCACCGGCGGGGCTGACCGGCCATGCTGACGATCGCCAATCTCACCGTCTCGATCGCCGCCGTACCGGTCCTGCGCGAGGTCGATCTGGAGGTGACCAGCGGTCAGATGTGCGGGCTGATGGGCCGCAACGGCGCCGGCAAGACCACCTGCATGCGCAGCATCATGGGCCTGATCCCGGTCAGGTCTGGCGGCGTCGTCTTCGAAGGCGTCGATCTGCTCGCGCGGCCCGCCCATCATCGCGCCGCACTCGGCATCGGCTACATGCCCGAGGACCGGCGGCTGGTGCCGGAGCTTTCGGTCGAGGAAAATCTGCTGGTGCCGGCCTGGGCGCTGCGACTCGATGACTGGACGGCGCGGCTCAAATGGGTCTATGGGCTGATGCCCGAGGTCGCCGGCATGGCGAGCCGCAAGGCGATGCAGTTGAGCGGCGGCCAGCAGAAGCTCGCCGCCTTGGCCCGGGCACTGATCTGCGGGCGCGCCCTGCTGCTGCTCGACGAGCCGTTCGAAGGGGTGGCGCCGGCGCTCGCCCGCCGCCTCGCCGAGGTGCTCTCGGACCTCAAGGCCGAAGGCCTGTCGGTGCTGGTCTCGGAATCGGATTCGACCCATTCCGCCGACCTGACCGACGCGCTTTATGTGATCGAGCGGGGCCAGGTCCATCAGCGCACAGCGGTGGCCGCCACCAACGATCAAGGCTGATCGTGCCGCGCGCTTGGGCGTGGGCCGGCGCGAGCATCGCGACCTTGGCGGTGGTCGCGGCGATCGTCATGGCGACGCGCGAGCCCGCCTATGTCACGCCGGGTCCGGCCGAGGCGCGGGAGATATTCTCGCCGCTGCTGCGCGACGCCTATTACGCGTTCGATAACGACAGCGAAGTCGGCGTCCGCGCGGCCCTCGCCGAGGTCGCGGCCGCCTCGTTAGTGGAGGAGTTTCACGACCAACTCCGCCGCGGCCTGATCGATACCGAGCGCGGCGGCGCGATGAGCCAAGTCAGCTCGGTGTTCGTGACCGAGGCGGACCTGACCGACACCACGCCCGCCGATTTGCCGGGAGAAGGCGGCTTTCGGATCGCCAGCACCTGGCTGATCACCGGCCACGTTCGCCACCAAGGCCACGTCCACCCACGCCTGGTCGAGTTTCGGGGCGTCCACGCCGTCGCCCTCCGCGACGGCCAATGGAAGATCGCCGAGGCAACGATATTGTCCGAGAATGTCAGCGGGCCGGATGACGATCAAGAGCTCACAATCGGTCCCCGAACGCCTTGATCGCGATCCGCAAGGATTCCACCGATTTGCGGGCCACGCATGACAATCGCATAGGGAGTCTGATAACTGGATCGCCGGACTCTTGACGGCCACCGCTCCGAGGCAACCGAATTGGCGGACTGATCGCACCATGGGATTGCACGTCCATCTGGACCCGGTCGGCGGCGTCGCCGGGGACATGTTTATTTCGGCGCTGGTCGATGCCCGCCCGGAGCTCGCCGATGGCTTGCTCGCCACCTTGGCGGCGATCGGCGCGCCGGCCGAGGTCGCCTACCGGCTCAGCCACCATCATGATGGCGCGCTCAGCGGTCGACGGTTCGCGGTTACCGAGTCGGAGCCGGGGCACGGTGCCCAGGCGACGCCGTTCAAGGCACTCCGCGCCCGTCTTGAGGACTCGGGAGTCGCCGGGCCGGTGAAAGCGCGGGCCATCGCCATCTTCACCACCCTTGCCGAGGCCGAGGCGCGGGTCCATGGCGGCGCGGTCGAGGACGTGGCGTTCCACGAGCTGGGGACCTGGGATTCGGTCGCCGACGTGGTTGGCGCCGCTCATCTGATCGAGGCCATGGGCGCCGCGAGCTGGTCGTCCGGTCCGCTTCCCCAGGGCGCCGGCACGGTGAAGACCGCCCATGGCCTGCTTCCCGTCCCGGCGCCGGCGGCGGCGGCACTGCTCGAAGGGTTCGTCCTGTTCGACGATGGCCTGATGGGCGAACGGATCACCCCGACCGGGGCCGCGATCATCCGCCATCTGGCTCCGGACCAGGGGGGTGGTCTGCCGGCCCGGCACCTGCGCGCCACCGGCACCGGCTTCGGCACCCGCACCCTGCCGGGCAAGAGCAACGTGCTGCGCGTGCTTCTCTACGAGTCCGCGGTCGAACCGGGGCCGGGCGCCGATACCGTCGCGGTGATCGATTTCGAGGTCGATGATCAGGCGCCCGACGAGCTTGCGGTGGCCTTGGATCGGTTGCGCGCCGCCGACGGCGTGCTCGACGTGGTTCAGTGGCCGGTCTCCGGCAAGAAGGGCCGCGCCGGCGCTCGGGTGCAGGTTCTCGCCCGGCCCGAGCTGAGAGACGACGTGATCGAACGTTGTTTCGTCGAAACAACCACCATCGGCCTCCGTTGGCGGCTGAGCGCGCGCGCGGTGTTGGAGCGCGAGACCGTCACGATCGATGGCGCCAGAGGCCCGGTCCGGGTTAAGCTGGCGCGGCGCCCGGGCGGCGGGGAGACCGCCAAGGCCGATATCGCGCCGGAGGCGGACGGCCAGACCGCCCGCCGTCGCGCGCGGCAAGAAGCCGAGGCGGCGGCGTTGAGGCGGAGGGATGATGGAGGCGGAGAAAACGAACCCGGTTGAACGCTTGGAGTCGGTGCTGGCAGCGATCGGGCCGATGGCGGTCGCGGTCAGCGGCGGGGTGGACAGCATGACCCTGGCGCTCGTGGCCCATCGCCGGGCGCCGGGTGAATGCGCGATGTTCCACGCGGTCTCGCCGGCGGTGCCGGGCGCGGCGACCGCGCGGGTCCGGGATATTGCGGCGCGCGAAGGCTGGCGGCTCGTTCTGATCGATGCCGGCGAACTGGCCGACCGGCGCTATCGTGCCAATCCGCCCGACCGCTGCCTTTATTGCAAGACCAATCTCTATTCCACCATTTCCCGGCACAGTTCCGACACCATGGTCTCGGGCGCCAATCTGGACGACCTCGGCGACTGGAGGCCTGGTCTGGGGGCGGCGCGCGACCACGGCGTCCGCCACCCCTATGTCGAGGCCGGAATCGACAAGGCCACGGTGCGCGGGATCGCCGCCGGGCTCGGTTTTGCGGATTTGGCCGACCTGCCCGCCGGACCCTGCCTGTCGAGCCGGGTCGAGACCGGAATTCGCATCGAGCCGCATGCGCTGGCGATGATCGAGGCCGCCGAGCGACTGATCACCGTCGCGGTCAAGCCGGCGACCGTGCGCTGCCGCTTGCGCCGAAGCAAGGTCGTGATCGAACTCGACGAGGATTGCCTGGCCGCCTTGTCGCCGGCCGGCATAAAATCGCTCGGCGATTCAATCGCGAGCATATTCGCCGATCTCGGCCAATCGACCGCGGTTCACTTCGCTCCCTATCGCATGGGCAGTGCCTTTTTGCGCGCCGACGGACCGTGAACGATTTGGTTACACCCGATCTCGACCGCGCCCGGCGCATCGGCATCGAAGAGGCGGTGCTCTGCGCCGGCAAGAGCGTCGCCCAACTGGCGGGCATCCTGGACTTGGCCGCCACCGCCGATCATACGCTCCTGCTCACCCGCCTCGAGGCCAAGGCCCTGGATGCCTTGCCGGCGGCCCATCGCGAGGCGATCGATTACGATCCGCTGTCGCGCACGGCATTCTTCGGCACGGTGGCGGCGCCGGACCGCGTGGGCGAAGTCGCGATCGTTACCGCCGGCACCTCCGATGTCGCGGTCGCGACCGAGGCGGCCCGGACCCTGGCCTATGCCGGGAGGGCGGCGGCCGGCTTCGATGATCTGGGCGTCGCCGGCCTATGGCGCCTGTTGGACCAGGTCGATGCCTTGAAGGCGTTTCCGGTGGTGATCGCGGTCGCCGGGATGGACGGCGCCATGGTCAGCGTGATCGGCGGCCTGGTGCCCGGCGCGGTGATCGCGGTGCCGACCTCGACCGGCTATGGCGCGGCCCGCGGCGGCGAGACCGCCTTGGCCGCGGCATTGGCCAGTTGCGCGCCCGGCATCGTGGTGGTCAATATCGACAACGGCTACGGCGCGGCCTGCGCGGCGCTGCGCGTCCTTCACCAAGTTCGGCCACGGCGGTGAAACCGGACATGCGGATCGATCTCGCATTCGGCAAGAACGGCCTCGAACTCACCCTCCCCGATGCCTGGCCGGTGACCGTGATCGCCAAGCCGGCCATGCCGGTCCTGGCGGATCCGGCCGCGGCCATGGCGCGCGCGCTGGCCGCGCCGGTCGGCTGCCCGCCGCTGGCCGAGATCGCCCGCGACCGTGCCAGCGCCTGTATCGTGATCTGCGACATCACCCGGCCGGTGCCCAACGGCGTGATCCTGCCGGTCCTGGTGCGCGCGCTCCTCGACGCGGGGCTGGCGGCTGGAGCGATCACGGTCCTGGTCGCGACCGGGCTGCACCGGCCCAACCAAGGCGCCGAGTTGGCGGAGTTGGTCGGCGATCCCTGGGTGCTGGAAACGGTGCGGGTGGTCAACCATTTCGCGTCCAACGACGCCGATCACGTCGATATCGGCAAGACCGAGGGTGGCACCGTGGTGCGCCTCGACCGGAGATTGATCGACGCCGATCTCAAGATCGCCACCGGCCTGGTCGAGCCTCATTTCATGGCCGGCTATTCGGGCGGGCGCAAGGTGATCGCGCCGGGTGTGGCCCATGCCGAAACCATCACCACCTTTCATTCGACCCGGTTCATGGAGAACCCCAAGGCCGCCAATTGCGTGCTCGACGGCAATCCCCTGCACCGCGAGCAGATCGAGATTCTGGGCATGATCGGCGGCGCGCTCGCGGTCAACGCGGCGATCGACGACCGCCGTCGGCCG
>CAJWQN010000105.1 GCA_913045505.1 uncultured Rhodospirillaceae bacterium
CTATTGGACCGAGGACGGCGACCCGCGGGCGATGCACGATCTGGCGCAAATGCCGACCACGCAGCCCGGCGCCCTGACCCGTACCGAGGCGGCGGCGCTGTACGCCCGGCTCTCCGGGCGCGATCTCTCCGACTTCGGGTTTCACCGGGTGCTCGCCATGTACAAGCTCGGCGTCGTGTTCGTCCAGCTCCATGCCCAGTATCGTCGCGGCACCGTGACCGATCCGCGCTACGCCCCCTTCGCCCGCATCGGCAACGGAATCCTCGAATTCGCCCACGCCGTCGCCCACGGCGAAGCCTCGTGAGTCCGAACCGCAACCTGCCCGAGGAGCCCGCCCGATCATGATCGATTTTTCCCTGGACCCGGACCTTGAGCGGCTCAAGGCCCGCACCGAAGACTTCATTCGCGATCAGGTGATCCCCTACGAGGGCGATCCGCGCGAGCAGGCCCATGGGCCGACCGACGAGCTGCGCCATGAATTGATGGCCAAGGCCCGCGACGCGGGACTGCTGAGCCCCCATGTCGGCACCGAATACGGCGGCATGGGCCTCGACAAGCGCGCCATGGCGGTGGTGTTCGAAGCCGCGGGCTATTCGCTGCTGGGTCCCCAGGCGCTCAACTGCGCGGCGCCGGACGAGGGCAACATGCACCTGCTCGAGGTGGTCGGCACCGAAGCCCAGAAGGACCAATGGCTGAGACCCCTGGCCGCCGGGGAGATACGGTCCTGCTTTTCGATGACCGAGCCCGAGGGCGCCGGCTCCGACCCCAATATGCTCGAGACCACCGCCCGCCTGGACGGCAACCGCTGGGTGATCGATGGCCACAAATGGTTCATCACCGGCTTCGACGGCGCCCGCCTCAACATCGTCATGGCCCGGACCGCCGAGCGAATCGAACACGGCCAGGGCGCGACCATGTTCCTGGTCGACAATGACGATCCGGCGATCGAACGGATCCGGGTCCAGGACACTCTCGAATCGAGCTTCGCCGGCGGCCATTGCGAAATCAGGTTCCACGACCTCGTGGTCACGCCGGATCGGGTCCTGGGCGAGATCGGCGAAGGCTACAAGTATGCCCAGGTCCGGCTCGGCCCCGCCCGCCTGACCCACTGCATGCGCTGGCTGGGCGCGGCCCGGCGCGCCCACGACATCGCGACCGCCTACGCCAACAAACGCAAGGCCTTCGGCAAGCCGATCGGCGAGCACGAGGGGGTCGGCTTCATGCTCGCCGACAACGCCATGGATATCTACACCAGCCGGCTCGCGATCTGGCACACCGCCTGGCTGCTGGATGCCGGCGACGAGGCGCGCCAGGAATCATCGATGTCGAAGGTGATCTGCGCCGAGGCGGCGTTCCGGGTGGTCGATCGCTGCCTCCAGATTCTGGGCGGCATGGGCATCACGTCCGACACCCTGGTCGAGCGCTTGTGGCGCGAGGTGCGCCCGTTCCGAATCTACGACGGCCCGTCCGAGGTCCATCGCTGGGTGATCGCCCGGCGCCTGCTCAGCCGAGCCCGTAAGCAAGCCCGACCAGAGTGAGCCCGATAATGTCTTGCCAGCCCTACCGGATAACCGTGCTCATGCGCCGATGCGCTTGCGCCGGCGCCGAACCGCCACCAAGCCAATCAGGCCGACACCCAACAGGCCAATGCTCGCCGGCTCGGGCACGCCAAGGAACACCGGGCTCGTGCTGGCCGAGTATTTGACGTGATTCGACATTGTCAGGGTCAGCACTTCCTTGAATTCAATGACGTTGGTTGCACCGATCCCAAAGTTCGGAAAATTGAGACCGAAGGTGCAGGGAAATGAGGAGGTGCAGTGCGCAGCCGTGAACAACCCAGTGGTCGTCGAGGCCAGGAGCAAACCGTCGCCAAAACCCTCCAATAACGCGCTGATCGTGCCGGCGGCCTCGAATATCGTGAATTTGCCGTCGATCCTGATAAAGGACCCGCTTGTCGTCGTCGGAGCGCCCGGCTGCGTGGTCGTGAATTTCAGGGTTTGCGTGATTCCCGTCGGATTCTCCACCGACACAGGCGATACGTGCAGCTCGAAGCTGTCGGCCGTCGACGTCTTGGTCCCGGTCGCACCTTGCGGCCCAACGATCGTGCCGTTGGTCAATACGCATCCGCCCACTTGGGCGGCAGGGTCCGGTATCAGAAATGCGGTGCCGCATGGCCCGGAAACCGAACCCCCGACTATAAAAGCGGCGGCCGGATTCGGCGCCACGATCGATCCGGCGGCCGCCAGGACGAGCGTGACGAGAAACGTTCTTGCGTTAAGAATATTGGGCATCACTCAACCTTCCCTGGCCATCTTGATTTTTTTTCACAATCATCTGAAATACTTGCAAAAATCATGCCATTGTTAGCTTTGAGATAAATTACTCTCACATTTCAAAAGGTTGATTGCTTTGGACCTCTTGTGGCTCGGGTGGCACTCTCAACAATTCTGTCAAATACCCTGACACCAATACCCACGCAGCCATCGCGCCAACATTAGTCTTGCCTGATTCTCCATTTATAATCAACGAGTTAGAATGGGGCAGGGGCGAAAGACGAATTGTCAGAATATCTTACATTCGAAAATCGAGTAATTCGGCGGACTTGGCGCCGTGTCGGGCGGGGACCCGGCTCGATCAAGCGACGGGCTCGATCAAGCGACGTTGCCATGATCGAGCAATGCGATCATGCTTTGGCGGCCCAACCGCGAGCAGGAAGCCGAGCCGATGATGCCGAGACCGATTTTCACGCCCGAGCATGAATTGTTTCGCGATTCGGTGCGCCGTTTCGTGGCCGAAGAGGTTGTCCCCCATCACCCGGACTGGGAGGCCGAGGGCATCGTGCCCCGGGACGTTTGGCGCAAGGCGGGCGCGGCCGGTCTGTTGTGCTGCACGGTACCCGAAACCTATGGCGGCGCCGGCGCCGATTTCCTGTATTCGGCGGTGGTGATCGAGGAATTGGCGCGGGCGGGGACTTCCGGCCCCGGCTTTTCGCTCCAGACCGATATCATCACCCCCTACATGCTCCATTACGGCTCCGAGGAGCAGAAGCGGGACTGGCTGCCGCGCATGGTCTCGGGCGAGGCGATCACCGCCATCGCCATGACCGAACCGGGCACCGGCAGCGACCTCCAAGGGGTTCGGACCACGGCCATCGCGGACGGCAATGAAATGGTCGTCAACGGCCAGAAGACCTTCATCACCAACGGCCAAAACGCCGACTTGGTGATCGTCGTGGCCAAGACCGATCCGTCCCAGGGCGCCCACGGCACCAGCCTGGTCCTGGTCGAGACCGATCGCGACGGATTCAGCCGCGGCCGCAATCTGGATAAGATCGGCCTCAAGGCCCAGGACACCTCGGAGCTGTTCTTCGACAATGTCCGGGTGCCGCGCACCCATCTGCTGGGCGAGGAGGGCGGCGGTTTCAAGCAACTGATGCAGGAGCTGCCCCAGGAGCGCCTGGTGATCGCGGTCGGCGCGGTGGCGGCGGCCGAGGCGGCGCTCGAAGGGACCCTCGACTACACCCGCGAACGCCAGGCCTTCGGCCAGGCCATCGCCGAGTTCCAGGCGACCCGTTTCACCCTCGCCGAACTCAAGACCGAAATCACGGTCGGGCGCGCGTTCCTGGACCGGTGCCTGGATATGCATCTCGCCGGCCAGCTCGACGTGCCCACCGCCGCCATGGCCAAGCTGTGGTGCACGGAACTCCAGGGCCGGGTGATCGACCAATGCCTCCAGCTCCACGGCGGCTATGGCTACATGTGGGAATACCCGATCGCCCGCGCCTGGGCCGACGCCCGCGTCCAACGCATCTACGGCGGCACCTCGGAAATCATGAAAGAGGTGATCAGCCGCTCCTTGTAGGGCGCTCCCACCAGTTCCTGTTCGGTGAATCGAGACAGCAACCGGCGGGGCGAATATAGTCTTGGCGACGGGCGCGCCGGGAGGGGCGCAACGGATGAGGACGAAATCATGACCGACGCCTATATCTACGATGCCGTTCGGACCCCGCGCGGACGCGGCAAGAAGGACGGCGCGCTCCACGAGGTGACGCCGATCCGCCTGGCCGCCGGGGCGCTCAAGGCCCTCCAGCAACGCAACACGCTGGATACGGCCCAGGTCGATGACGTGGTGCTCGGTTGCGTCGAGCCGACCGGCGATCAGGGCGCGGACATCGCCCGCCTGGCGGTGCTCTACGCCGATTTCGACCAGTCGGTCTCCGGGGTCCAGATCAACCGGTTCTGCGCCTCGGGCCTGGAAGCGGTCAACATGGCGGCGGGCCAGGTCATGGCCGGCCAGTCGGACATGGCGATCGGCGGCGGTGTCGAATCGATGTCGCGGGTGCCGATGTTCTCGACCGGCGGCGCCTGGGCGATCGACCCCGACGTGGCGTTCAAGACCTATTTCATTCCCCAGGGCATATCCGCCGATTTGATCGCGACCATGCACGGCTACAGCCGCGACGACGTCGACGCCTACGCGGTCGAATCCCAGCGCCGCGCCGCCGAAGCCTGGGACGCTGGCCGGTTCGCCGGCTCGGTGGTGCCGGTCGCGGATCAGAACGGCCTCACCGTGCTCGACCGGGACGAACATATGCGCCCCGAAGCCACCATGCAGAGCCTGGCCGCCCTCGACCCCTCGTTCGGGAAACAGGGTGAGGCGTTCGGCTTCGACGCGGTCGCGGTGCAGCGCTACCCGGAGGTCGAGCGCATCCACCACGTCCATCACGCCGGCAACTCGTCCGGGATCGTCGATGGCGCGGCGGCGGTGCTGGTCGGCACCAGGGAAGCCGGCGAGGAGCAGGGTCTCACGCCACGGGCCCAGATTCGGTCCTTCGCCTCGGTCGGCTCCGAGCCCTCGATCATGCTCACCGGCCCCAGCTTCGCCAGCGAAAAAGCGCTCAAACGGGCCGGTATGAGCACCGGCGACATCGACCTCTACGAGTTGAACGAGGCGTTCGCCGCGGTGGTCCTGCGCTACATGGAAGTCCTCGGCCTCGACCACGACAAGATCAACGTCAATGGCGGCGCCATCGCCATGGGCCATCCCCTGGGCGCGACCGGCGCCATGATTTTGGGCACTCTGCTCGACGAGATGGAGCGCCGAGACTTGGGCACCGGCCTCGCCACCCTCTGCGTCGGCGCCGGCATGGGCACCGCGACCGTTATCGAGCGGGTGTAGGCGCTCGAGGTCGACCCATGGTCCTTTCGCCCGCTCCGGACATGCCGGATGTGACGGTCGTTGGGACGCCGGCCGTAAAGATCACCGGGGTCCGGACGGTCCCGGTCGATCTGCCCCTGGCGGAGCCGTTTCGGACCGCGATCCACGACATTCGTTCGATCGGCTGCCTGTTGGTGTTCGTCGAGACCGATCAGGGATTGGTCGGTGAATCCTATTTGTGGCTGTCCAGCGCCCGGCGCCTGAAGGTCCTGGACACCATGGTCGCCAGTCTCGCCGACCTGGTCGTCGGGCGGAACCCCGAGGACGTCCGGTCGATCTGGCAGGACATGTGGGACGCGGTCGAACTGCTCGATCGGCGTGGCGTGACCATGTTCGCCATTTCGGCCCTGGAAGTGGCCTGCTGGGACTTGGTCGGCAAGAGCCGGGACCTGTCCGTGTCCCGGTTGTTCGGCCGGGTCCGGGACCGAATTCCCGTCTATGCCGACGGCGGCCTGTTCACCACCATGTCGATTCCGGAATTGGTCGCCCAGGCCGAGGGCTTCGTCGAGAAGGGCTTCCGGGCCATGAAAATGCGCCTCGGGCCGCCGACCCTGGCCGAAACTGTCGAGAGGGTGGCGGCGATCCGCGCCGCGATCGGCCCCGACGTGGCCCTGATGGCCGACGCCAATCAGGGCCTGAGCCTGGTCGAGGCGCTCAGGCTCGGCCGCGGCCTCGAGCCCTATCGCCTGGACTGGTTCGAGGAGCCGATTCCGGCCCATGACCTGGACGGCGCGGCGCGCTTGGCAGCGGCCCTCGACACCCCCATCGCCCTCGGCCAAAGCGTCTACAATCGCTACGGCTTCGCCGAGGTGGTCGGGCGCCGGGCGGCCGGGGTGCTGATGCCGGACCTGCAACGAATCGGTGGCGTCTGTGAGTTCATCAAGGTCGCCCATATGGCCGAGACCATGGATATCCCCATCACGCCCCATTTGTTCACCGAGCAATCCCTGCAACTCGCGGCGATCCTGCCCAATTGCTGCTACGCCGAGCGCATGAGCTGGTTCGATCCCCTGTACGCCGAACTTCCCGAAATGGTCGACGGCTGCCTGGTGATCCCCGACCGGCCGGGTCTCGGGGTCCCGTTCGACGAGCAAGCGGTCGCGCGCTTCCGTGCCGCCTGATTGGGGCGCGAAGGCCCAGCCTCAAACGCGCATCGTCCGAAACGTCAGATTGAGCCGGGCGCCGACCGGGCGCCGGGTCTTGGGCACCTGATGCAGCCAGTGATGCTGGATCGCGCCGGCCATCACCAGACAGGTTCCACCCGCCAGATCGATGTTGATCCTGCTGCTCCGGTCGCGGCGGTGCTTGAACTGGAACCGCCGGGTCGCGCCCAGCGAGAGGCTGGCGATCACCGGGTTCTGGCCCAGCGCGGCCTCGTCGTCGGCGTGCCACGAGACGCTGTCGCGGCCGTCCCGGTACAAGTTCAACAGCACGCTGTCGAACCGCCGCCCGGCCACGGCCTCGGCGATCGCCTTGGCCTCCAGCAGCTGCGGGTTCCACGGATCGGGCTCCATGTGAATGCCGCTGTAGGCGTAGCTGGCGGCCCCATGCCAGGCGGTGAGTCGGGGGATCGGGATTCGCCGGCCCATGATCGTCGCGTGCTCCTGGCGCAACCGGCAGGCCGACATCAATCCCGCCAACAGGACCGGCGCCGCGGCGGCCGGGACCGCGTCCTCGTGAAGCCATGCCTGGCCATCACCGGGGAGCAGATTGGTGGCCGCCGCGGTCATTCCCGAAACCGGAAGCCGAAAGCGTCGCCGGCCCGGACCACATGGCCGACCGAGGGTGACGGAAAATGGGCGGTCATGACCAGGGTATCGGTCTCGGCGGCGCGGTCCAAGAAACCTTGCCGTGTGCGGGCGGACAGGGCCTTGTCGAAACAGGCGGCCGACGACCATTGGGGATGGGCGCATTGGAGGACGTTGTGGATCAAATCGCCCGACAGCACCCCTCGTTGGCCGCGCGAAGCCAGCCGGATGCCGACATGGCCGGGCGTGTGGCCGGGCGAGGGTTCCAGGCAAACCTGATCGTCGAGGGCGTGATCCTGATCGACGATCAGCGCCTGACCGGCTTCGACCACCGGCAGCACGCTGTCCCGGATCGCGCCGTCGTCGTATTTGGTCGGGTGCTTGGCGCTCTTGGCCCGCCAGAACGCCCACTCGTCGCGGGCGAAGATGTATTTGGCGTTGGCAAAGGTCGGCACCCAGCGCCCGTCCACCAGCCGCGTGTTCCAGCCGACATGATCGGGGTGAAGATGGGTGCAGAGCACGAAATCGATCGATTCGGCCGGCGCTCCGGCGGCGGCAAGATCGGCCAGATAGCTGGTGTCGCCACGCATGTTCCAGTCCGGACTGTAACTCCGGGCCTTGTTTTCACCGACGCAGCTGTCGACCAGGATCGTGTGGTGGCGGGTCCGAAGCAGATAACTCTGAATGGCGAACACCAGCTTGCCGCTGGCCGGGTCCAGGAATCGGGGCTCGAGCCACGGCCGGTGCCGGTCCAGCGCCCCCGAGTCGCAATCGGGAAAAAACCGGCGGGGGTCGAATTCCGGCCCCTCGGTCTCGATCACGCGCCGGACCGAAATATCGCCGAGTTCGAAACCCATGACCTCACAACGACCCAGCGCGACCGCCCTGTCAAGCCGTCTTGCCGGCTGCCCGCCCGGCGTCGATAATCCGCGCCGCCTGAAACCACCGAAAGGAATGGTGCGCGGTGAAAGCGATCCAATGCAAGGCCTTCGGCCCGATCGACGACCTGGCCCTCGCCGACATCCCGATCCCCGACCCGGGTCCGGGACAGCTCCGCGTCGCCGTCCACGCGGCATCGGTGAATTTCTTCGACCTGCTGATGATCCGGGGCCAATATCAGTTCAAGCCCACGCTCCCCTTCACCCCCGGCGCCGAGGCGGCCGGCGAGGTGATCGCTCTCGGCGATGGCGTGAGCGGCTTCGCCATCGGCGACCGGGTCGCGATCGGCGGCCAGGCCGGCGCCTTCGCCGAACAGGCGATCGTCGCGGTTGGCCGTGCCCACCGGCTCCCCGACGGCGTGTCCTACGATGTCGCGGCGGCCTATCGCGGAACCTACGGAACCGCCTATTACGCGCTCCGCGACCGCGCCCTGCTGCAACCGGGCGAGGTTCTGCTGGTTCATGGCGCGTCCGGCGGCACCGGTCTGGCGGCGGTCGAACTGGGCCGGGTGATGGGCGCGCGGGTGATCGGCACCGTCGGCGGCGCGGCCAAGGCCGATATCGTCCGCGACCACGGCGCCGAGACGGTGTTGATCTATGGCGGCGGCGAACGGCTGCGCGATCAGGTCAAGGCCGCGACCGGCGGCAAGGGCGCCGACGTCATCTTCGACGTGGTCGGCGGCGACGTGTTCGACGAATCGCTGCGCTGCATCAACTGGTACGGCCGGCTGCTGGTGATCGGTTTCACGTCGGGCCGCATCCCGGCCGCGCCGACCAATTTGACACTGCTCAAGAGTTGCTCGGTGGTCGGCGTGTTCTTCGGCGCCTGGTGCGATCGGGAGCCCGAAGCGGCCCGGGCGCTCAATCAGACGCTGCTGGACTGGATCGCCGAGGGCCGGATCAAACCCCATGTCTCGGCCCGGTTTCCGCTTTCCGATTCGGTCGCGGCGATGCGAACCCTGGCCGAGCGCAAGGCGATCGGCAAGGTGGTGATCACCTGCCGGTGACCACACCGGCGCGTTGTCGATAGCACTTTGAATTGACCGCTTTACGTAGCACATGAATTGACCGCTTCT
>CAJWQN010000106.1 GCA_913045505.1 uncultured Rhodospirillaceae bacterium
GAGCAGGCGTCGGTATGCGTTGGCGGGCGCTTTCGGTTTCGCTGGAAATCGCCGGCCGCCCTGGAGAATCGTTGCTACTTGGCCGAATACGACCGGGGCCGGCGATGCTTGACCCTCTATTCGACCACCCAGGTTCCGGGGGTCATCCGTGACGCGCTGGCCGAATTCCTGGATCTCGGCGGTGGCCGCCTGCGCGTGGTTGCGCCGGACGTGGGCGGCGGCTTCGGCGGCAAGACCGCGCTCTATCCGGAGGAAGTTCTGGTCAGCCTATTGGCCTACCGGCTGGGACGACCGGTGAGGTGGACCAGCGACCGTCTGGAGGACCTGACGACGACGACCCAGGCTTTCGACGAAATCGTGGACGCGGAGCTCGCGCTCGCGTCCGACGGCGCCATTCTCGGCCTGCGAGCCGACGTGATCGGAGATGTCGGCGCCTATTCGCTGTTTCCCTGGACCGGGTTGTTGGAGCCGGTGCAGGTGGTGAGCTTCCTGCCCGGCCCCTATCGGGTGCCGAGCTATCGGGGCCGGATGCGGGCGGTCGCGACCGCCAAGACTCCGGGCGGGCCTTATCGCGGAGTTGGCCGGCCGATCTCGACGTTCGTGATGGAACGGCTGATCGACATGGCGGCGCGGCGGCTGTCGCTGGATCCGAAGGCGTTGCGCCTGCGCAATCTGATTCGCGCCGAGGAGTTTCCCTACAAGACCGCTTCGGGAATCGTTTGGGACCGGGCCGGTTTCACCGAATGCCTGGACAGCGTCGGGAAAGCTCTCGATTACGACTCCTTGCGCGCGGAGCAGGCCCGGGCGCGCGCCCAAGGCCGCCTGTTCGGAATCGGGCTGGCGACTTATGCCGAACTCACCGGTCTCGGCTCGCGCATCTCCGCCGCCCCCGGCATGCCGATCAACACCGGCACCGAGAGCGCGACGATTCGGATCGATTCGACCGGCGCGGTCACCGCGATTTTCGGCATCGCTTGCCACGGCCAGGGCCTGGAGACGACGCTCGCCCAAGTCGTCGCCGAAGAACTGGGCGCCCGGATCGAGGATGTCGAGATCGTCCACGGCGACAGCGCCGCCACCGCCCACGGCACCGGAACCTATGCCAGCCGCTCGACGATCCTGGCCGGCGGCGCGGCGATCCTGGCGGCGCGGGCGGTTCGCGCCAAGATCGTCGAAGCCGGCTCCCATTTGCTCGAGGCCGCGCCCGCCGACATCGAGGTCGTGGGCGGTGAAGTCCGGGTGGTCGGCACGGACCGTTCGCTCGACTTTCGGGCGCTGGCGCGGGCGGTCTACTCGGAAATGGGGCGGCTGCCCAAGGAGGTGCGCGAATCCGTCGATCTGGAGGCCAAGAAAACCTACGATCCCTATTTCGGCACCACCACGCCGGCCAGCCATGGCGCGGTGGTCGAGATCGACCCGGAGACCTTTCAGGTCCGCCTCCTTCGCTATGTGGTCGCCGATGATTGCGGGCGGGTGATCAACCCAATGATCGCCGACGGCCAGGTCCAGGGCGGCGTCGCCCAAGGCATCGGCGCGGCGCTTCATGAGGAAATCGTCTATGACGAACAGGGCCAAAACCTGACCGCGAGCTTGATGGACTATCTGGTGCCCTCGGCGGTCGAGATTCCACCGGTGGAGGTGATCCACATCGATTCCGAGGCGGCGTCCAACCTCGGCGGTTTCCGAGGTTTGGGCGAGGGCGGCACCATTGGTGCCCCGGCGGCGATCGCCAACGCCGTCGCCGACGCCCTGGCGCCTTTGGGGCTCGAAATCCACGAGCTGCCGATCACCCCCGAACGCCTGTTCCGCCTGATCACCACCGCCAAATCGTAACCGCCACGGCTCGGCGCCGGCGCCGGAGATCGCGAACCACGTCCATCAGGGTCCGCGCTTCCCGCCAGCGGTGCCGGGCCAGCCCGCGATCGCGATGGGGACCGCCCGGCCCTCCAAGCGACGACCGGTTGTTATCCGCTACCGTGGGTGTGGATTTCGCGTGACAGCGCCGGCCCGCAAACTAAAATACGCCTTGACCGGTCATTGTTCCGGCAACAAATCAGATCGGCCCAAGCCGGCAAATTGGAAAGCCGTATTCGCAACGATCGGTTCGGCGAGCATGAATCGCCGTGATACAACCGACGTTGTGATAGGAAGTTCCATGCCCAGCGGTACAGTAAAATGGTTCGACTCGGTCAAGCGTTACGGGTTCATTCAGCCTGACGATGGCTCCGCCGACGTTTTCGTCCACATCTCGGCGGTGGAGGAAGCTGGCCTCGGAGCCTTGACGGAGGGACAAAAAATCAAGTTTGAGTTGGTGCCGGGTCGGCAGGGCAAGATGTCCGCCGGCCAGCTCGAGAGGGCCGACGACTGATCGTTGCCCGCCGGCCTCCATGGCCTCGGGGCAGGAGAACGCGGGCGGATTCGCGGACTTGGACGGGGTTCGCGGTCAGGTGGCGCTGACCTGGGCCGAGGCTGAACCGGTTTCGCCCAACTCGGGCGTGGCACCCCAGATCAGGTCGATGCGTGAGACAATTCTTTCGCGGCAATCAACAGCTCGTACTTCTTGGCCACATCGGTCTCCCAATGCGACGGCCATTGGCCGCTATCGACGCAATTCAGGAACCGGTCGAGAACCTCGGCAAAATGCTGCTCATGAGTGGTGCGCAGCGGCTTGGGAATGTCGATAACATAGCCATCGCCGTTGGCGGCGACCGACAACCCCGGAAACTCGTCCTGTAAATCCTCCACCGCGTCCGTCAACGCCGCCCGGAACGTCGGCCCATCCGCCACCGGCGTCACCACGACGACCGATTCGAATTCGGTGGCGGACCCGTGATCGACGATCACCGAACCCCTGGTGCCGCCCATGCGGTAACGATGGCTGTCGCCGCCGCCGTCGGGGATCCGCGGCGCCCAAAGCACTTCGGCCGAAACCGCGATACCTTGAATGCGGCAGGAGAAGGCCCCGTTGCAAAGATAGGGCAACCCTCCGGCATTGATTTGGGCGTCAAGCTGTCGCGGAAACTCGTCGAGACCGGTGATTTCCGTGAACAGAGCGAGCGGGATTTCGGTCGGCCATTGTCGGGCCGATATCAACTCCATCTCGTCCGTGCCGTCGCCGATCATCCATTGAGCGATATCGATCAGATGGGTCGAGATGTCGGTAATCCCCTCGCCCTGGATGCCGACATCGAAGAACCATGGCGGGCAGATCAGCGGTCTGGCATTGACCAGTTTCCAGAGGTGATGGGTGCTGGTCATCTCGATCGCGGGACGACCGGACGCGGCGTCGAACGAGCCGAACACGTCGGTTCGTTCGACCAGCGCCGCCGCTATGCGGTTGGCGGTTTCGCGCCGGCCGGTCATGATTTCCATCATCAGCGGTGGTTCCGCAAGGCTCTGGGAAAGCTGTGGCAGGGCAGCGCGGTCAATCACCAATGGTTTGTCGGCCAACACATGAATCCCGGCCGAAAGCATGCGTTTGATCGCCGCCATCTTGTCATTGTTCCGACCCGCGATCACGGCAATGTCGCCGGGCCGCTCGACCACCAACCGGTCGAGATAATCATTGCCTCGATAGATATGAAGCCGCCACTCGGACGGCCGTTCGCCACGCCGATTGTAAGCCTCGATAATCTCGATGAAGGCGGCCAGTTCGGGGCCATCCTCGGCATAGACATAGACGTCATCCGAGAGCCGGGAATGGCGCGCGCGCAGGCATAGCGCGGCGTGGAAATGTCCCGGATTGACGACCATCAGACAATGCGGCGCGGTGATATTCATATCGTGGGCCTATCTTTATCCGCCATCGGCGAGACCGTCAAAGAGGACATCGTGTTTCGCCCCGCGCCATTGGCCGAGCCCTCCGCCCGCGCCCGCGATCGGCCATGTCTTCACCAGCCCAAGGCATAGCAGGGGCGGCGGTGATCGGCGCCGGCGGCGTGGATGCCGGTGGCGGGGTCGCTTTGGATCAGGCAGATGGCGCCGGCCTTGGCGTGTCGATCGGGCCAGCGGTTGACGTCGTGGCCGCGGGCGCGGAGGCTGGCCGCCGTTCGTTCCGGGATCAAGCCCTCCAAATCCAGTCGGCCGGGAGCGTGGCCGTGGGGCTCGAAGGAACTTGGAAAGCTCGCGGTGGCGAAACGGGGCGCTTCCACGGCCGCCTGGGGCTCCATGCCGAAAACCGCGACGTTGAGGAATGTCTGAAGCATGGCCTGGGGCTGCACGTCGCCGCCCGGCGTGCCGAACGGCATCACCCAGGCGCCGTCGCGAATCGCCAGCGCCGGGTTGGGCGTCAGGCGCGGCCGCTTGCCCGGCGCGACCCCCGAGGGGTGGGCCGGATCGGCCCAGGACTGCTTGCCCCGCGATGACGGGCACAACCCGGTGCCCGGCACCACCGGGGCGTCGTGGGCGGTATCGCTGGGGGTGGCGGAAAACGCGTTTCCGTGCCGGTCGACCACCGCCACGTAGGAGGTGTCCAGGGCCGAGATCGGCGCATTCGCGGTGATGGTGGTGGCGTCGTCGCCTGTCACGGCGTGCGGCGGATCGCCCGCCGGCGGCATGTCGGGCCAGGCCCTGTCCGGGTCGATGAGGCGCCGACGTTCCACGGCGTAGGCTTCGGAGAGCAGTGCCTCGATCGGCACGGAGACGAAGCGGGGATCGCCGTAATGGTGGTGGCGGTCGGCGAAGGCCAGCTTCAACGCCTCGCACAGCCGGTGAATATAGTCCGCGGAGTTGTGTCCCGCGGCCGCCAGATCAAAGCCCTCGAGCAGATTGAGCGCCTGGAGCAGCACCGGCCCCTGACACCAGGGTCCGCAGGCGAAGACGGTGGCGCCGGCGAAGCCGGTCCGCACCGCCGGCTCGATCCCGACCTCGAATTCGGCCAAGTCCTCGGCCCGCAGAAGGCCGTCGTTTTGTTCGTGAAAGCGGACGATCTCGGCCGCGATGTCGCCTCGATAGAAGGCATCGCGCGCGGCCCGAAGGCCGGTGGCGCGCCCCTTCCGGGCCGTGGCCCGTTCCTGATCGGCCATGTATTGAAGTGTCCGGGCGAGGTCAGTCTGGCGGAACAGCGATCCGACTGTGGGCGGGGCGCCGCCGGGCAGATAGATCGCGGCATTGCCCGGCCAACGCGCGTAACTCTCGGCATTGTCGGCGATCAGCCCGGCCATCAGTGGATACATGACGAAACCGTCTCCGGCAAAACGCGTCGCGGCCCCGGCCACGTCGGCGAAGCTCATGGTGCCCCAGCGTTGAAGAGCCGTGATCCAGGCCTCCGGCGCCGCCGGCACGACCACCCGCAGAATGCCCTCCGGAATCCGCCCGCCATGTTGGCGCTGAAACAGATCCGGAGCCAGTGCCCGTGGCCAGGGGCCGAGGCCGCCGAGGGTCATCACTTCGCGGCTGTCCGCCAGATAGATCATGATCGGCGCGACGCCGGCGAAATTGACCAACTCGCTCTGGACCACGCCCAGGGCAATGCCGGCGCCGACGCCGGCGTCGATGGCGTTGCCGCCGGCCTCCAGAATCTCGAAGCCGGCATGGGCCGCCAGGTAATGCCCGGCCGCGATCATGTGGCGGGTTCCCAGCAGGGAGGGCCGCATGGACGGCGTCCGGCTTTCGGACTTACGATCCCCCGCCGGCGCCGCTGCCGGCAAGTCCGGTGGGCCGGTTCCGGTCACGATTTGGGCGTGAGCGAGATGACCAAGGCAAGTTTGCCGTCGAAAATCTCGACCGTCTCGCTGGCGCCGGTCGCCGGCATCGGAATGCGGTGCTCCAGGCAGTAGACGATGAACGCCTCGCGAAGTTCTTCCTGGTCATACATGGCGCGGAATGGGCGGTTGAGTTTGTCGAGGACCATGTCGAGCACGACCTCGATGTCGTCGTCGGTGTCGAGGGCGAACGATTCCAGCGTACCGGGCGGGTAGGGATCACCGAGCTGCTCCTGATAGAGCCGCAGCGCCTCGACCACCTCCGTTTCGGAGAATATCGTATGACGGATTTCGATCGGCATTCGTTCTAACGTATCATCGACGGCAACCACAACGCCAGCGCGCCCATGAACAGCACCAGCGCCAAGCCCGTGGCCTGCAAGGCAATGAACGGCCACATGGCGCGGTAGATGTGGGACAGCTCGATCCCGGGCGGCGCGACCTCCTTGAGGTGGAACGCGGCGGGCCCGAACGGCGGGGCCAGATAGCTGATCCGCATGTTCATGCAGAGCAAAATGCCGAACCGGATCGGATCGAAACCCAGCGCGATGATCGCCGACACGAAGATCGGCATGGTCACCAGGCAGATGCCGATCCAGTCCATGAACAGGCCGAGCACCATCACGATCAGCTAGATGACGAGAAAGGCCCCCGCGATTCGCGAGATGACCTTACCGGCCATCATTTTGCCGCGATCGTGCTTCTCAGGTGAACGGCTGGCGATCAGTGCCCTGGTAGAGCAACTGGCCGTGCAATTCGGCGGCGCGGGCGTGGTGTTCGATCGCGTCCGGATGCATGTCCGACTCGGGGCGGACCTCGAGCTCGAAATTGTGATGCGGGTCCTCGCCGCGGACCAGCATGGCCAAGTCCTCGGGGCCGTTGATCTGATGCAGATGGGGCGGGATGTAACGGATCGCGAAGCCGATCCGCCGGTCGTCCGACGGGTTGGGCTTGGAGCCATGGATCAGCCGGATGTGGTGGAGCGAAATCTCGCCGGGCTGGAGCACGGTATCGACCGCGGCCTGCTCATCGACCGGCATCTGGATCACTTGGCCGCGGCTCAGCATGTTGGCGTCGGCATGGGTATCGTGATGGAGCTGCTGGTCCAAGCGGTGGGTGCCCGGTATCACCTGCATGCAGCCGGATTCGGCCGTGCTCGGCGAAAACGCCAGCCAGGCGGTGACCACGTCCGCCCCGCTCAGGCCCCAATAAGTCGAATCCTGATGCCAGGAGATATAACCCTGATCGCGCGCCTCCTTGGTGAAAAAGGCCGAACCCCAGCACATGATGTTGGGTCCCAGCACGTCCTCGACCGCGTCCAGGATCCTGGGGTGGCGGATCAGATCGTCGAGCCAGGTCAACAACAGATGGGGCTTGAACCGAAGCCCTCCCGCAAGCGGGCCGTCACTGTCGGCCTCGAACGCCTCCAGCCGGGCGCGGCGGTCGGCCATCTCCGCCGCCGACAACACCCGGATCGGCGATACATAGCCGTCCCGGTGATAAGCCGCGACCTGCTCTTCGCTCAACGACTTGGGCATGGAAACAAGCCTCTCTTAACCGCACTGACTTGGTGCATCATAGCCGAGATCGGCCGCGATCCCAAACGTGATCAGCCGCCGAGTCACTGTTCCGTCGTCTCCGGTCGTGGATCGGCACGCGCAACAGTATGGTGTGGAGCACTGGTTCATCCGATGGGTCGATATAGCCGCGCTTGACGCGCGCCAAGTCGCGCGGGCAGGCGACGGTACCGCCGCCGGGAACCGCTGGCACGACCGATTCGATGTCGTCGATCGATTCGAAATTTCCGGATGGCTCGATGGTCACGTCGCGGCCACCGGCGTCGATCTGGCGACCCGGCTCGAACTCGGCACCGGCATCGCCCGCCCGCGCGCCGTCGCCGAAGGCGCCGGCCGCGACCTCTCGAGCCTACCGGTCACCGTCTTCCGCGCGCCCGACGCCGGCGCCGACCAAATCCTCACCCTGCCGGACGACCACGCCAAGCTTCGGGGCCGGTGGCGCCTCTTATCACCACTTCACAACGCCGCTGGCCGTGAGAGGCAATACACATGACCCCGAGAATATGGCCCCGAGAATGGCCCCGAGAACAGGCGATCGGTGAGGGTCGCGGCGCCCGCGGTGGGCGCGGCCGCCCCCAACGGGAGTTGGGAGCGGTGCCTTGGATGGTTATTCGACGACCGACAGATTCTCGGCGGATGACTTGCCGTTCTGTCCGGTCTGAAGCTCGTAGGAGACCTTCTGCCCTTCGTTGAGCGAACTCAGCCCGGCACGCTCGACGGCCGAAATGTGGACGAAGGCGTCTTTCGAGCCGTCTTCCGGCTCGATGAATCCGTAACCCTTGGCCGGGTTGAACCACTTTACGGTACCTGTAGGCATATTTACTTCCTCGATCGAGAATCTTGTTTCCGCGCCTCACACCATGCGACGGCGCGCTCGGTTTAACGCTCGCATTGTCAGGGGATAACTAAGCTAATCGGCGAACCGGTTATTTAGATAGCACGAATCGAATGCACACGTGGGGAGAATATGTAGAGGATATCCCGGCGAAGTCAATGATCCTGCGGCCCAGCGGGGATAACGGCGGCTTTGCGGCGCCGGTTCACCTGTTCCTGCCCTGAAACAGCGCTTCGATGAGGTGACCGTGTGGGCGAGGATTTTGTGGCGGCGGTTCTCCATGGTCGAAATCGTCGGGGCGGTCGGCGCGCGGGGCCGGGCGGGGGGTTGCGGCATCGATGGGGATCACCATGGAACTGCCGTGTCCGTTGGACGGTTGCGTCCCGCGTAACGGCGATTTCCCGGTTGACCGGCCAGCCGCGCGATCGCTCAATCTTGTCTGCTACCAGTCTACAAGACGAGGCTAGCTACGAGATCCGTCATAGCGCCGGGCCGTGCTCATTCGGCGCCCGCCTCCAAGCGGGCTTCCTCCTCGCGCAGGGCCGGCATTACCTCCTTGGCGAAGAGGTCCATGGAGCGCATCACCTTGTCGTGCTTCAGGCCGCCGACCCGCATCTGGATGATGAAGTGCTTGGCGCCAAGCTTGTGCATGTGCATCTTCAGAATTTCGGTGACGCGTTCCGGCGAACCGAACGCCGTGCCTCGCTCCCACACGTCCTCCAGGGTCAACTTGGCAAGCGCCTCTGGATTGATCGGATATTTCTCGTAGCCCTTCGGGACCTCCTCCCGTCCCGGCGCGCCGGGCACGAGCGTGCCCAGCAGGTGATAGAACCAAAGTGCGTGCTCGGTTTCGGCCTTGGCT
>CAJWQN010000107.1 GCA_913045505.1 uncultured Rhodospirillaceae bacterium
GTGGCGTCGCCCATGCCGGCGTCGAAAACGCGCAACGCCGGTGGCCTCGGCGTCAGCGCCGCCGCCGCGGCGCCGACTCGTTCCCCGACCACCCATTTTTCGCTGCAGGTGGTCACGAACAGCAGATATTTCTCGCGGTTGTCGAAAAACCGGAACGGACGCTCCTGGCCGGGCTCCGCCGCGCCGGCCCGAACTCCGGGCGGAATGCTCGTTGAGGTGGTTTCGGTCACGGCCATCTTTCCATTTCGCTTTTCGCTTCGAGCCTAACATAGGTTAAGGCCGGTCTACCGGGCCTGGATACGATGCCCATGTCGAGTCTCCACTCCACTCGAACCTCGCACTAACTGAAAGCCTCGCCTTTTGGCGGGGCTTTTTTCCGCTGACTCATTGCGCGACTTTCCGGTTGCCGCTCCGGGCCATGGCGACCACAATAGCGTTCGCGATCCGCGATAACGACGGATCAGCCGCCGTTCGGGGGTCACCCGTTCGGTCGGCCGCACAATATTGAGGAGCGCGAGGAATGAAAAATCCCCTTGAGTCATTGCCGTTGACCGTGGTCATGGGCCTGATCCTCACCGCGATCATGTTGATGCTGGTTTCAGTGATCGGCAGTTGAGGGCGCACGGAGGTTAGGAGGCGACGATGGAAGCTGATTATGCGTGGTGGGCGTTCTTTTTTCGCTGGTTGCACGTGCTGAGCGGGGTGATGTGGATCGGACTGCTGTGGTATTTCAATTTCGTCCAGATTCCCAGCATGCCGAAAATTCCCGACGAACAGAAGCCGGCGATCGGCAAGGTGATCGCGCCCGAGGCGCTGTTCTGGTTTCGCTGGGCGGCGCTGGCGACGGTGGTCACCGGTTTGATCCTGGCCATACTCAACGGCTATATCGGCCAGGCACTGGCGATCGGGTTGACCGACAATGTCGCCAAACACGCGGCCATTGGTATCGGCATGTGGCTTGGCCTGATCATGGCCGCCAACGTCTGGTTCGTGATCTGGCCGAATCAGAAGAAGGCGCTGGGCATGGTCGAGGTTTCGGCCGAGGATAAGCCGCGGGCGGCACGGACCGCGATGCTGGCGTCGCGGACCAACACCATGCTGTCGATCCCGATGCTCTACGCCATGGTGTCGGCCCAGAATCTGTACTGAGGGCCGGTCGCATGGTTTGATTTGGAGCCGCTTCGGCCGCCTTGGGCCGGAGCGGTTTCTTCTCGGGCGGAGACGGCGGCCGGTCACGACCGGTCACGACCGGTCACGATTTGCGGCGCGGGGCCGTGGCGGGGTTGCGCGCCAGAGCAGGGCCTCGCACATTCCTGACCGGCAATGGCAACCCCGGAAGATCGTCATGATCCACTCGTACAAGCCTGTCTTGGCCGTGATCCTGTTGCTGGCCATGGTCGCGCCGGCCGCGGCCCAAGGTTGGCTCACCCGGGCGGCGCGGGAGTTTCCCATGACGGATTTCTCCAGGACCGTCATCGATCTCGACGAGATCATGTCCGGCGGCCCGCCACGGGACGGGATTCCGCCGATCGACCAACCGGCCTTCCGGCCGATCGGCCCGCGGATCGAACTCGGCGAGACCGAACCGGTGATCGGCGTGATCGTTGAGGGTGAGGCGCGCGCCTATCCGCTGCAAATCCTGATCTGGCATGAGATCGTCAACGATACCTTGGCCGGGGTGCCGATCGCGGTCACCTTTTGTCCGCTGTGCAATACCGGTATCGTGTTTGACCGGCGGGTCGGCGAGCGCGTGCTCGATTTCGGCACCACCGGCCGGCTGCGGCGCTCGGATCTGGTCATGTACGACCGCCAGACCGAGTCCTGGTGGCAGCAGTTCCTCGGTCAGGCCGTGATCGGCGAACTGACCGGCACGGTTCTCAAAGTGATTCCGGCGCGGCTGGAATCCTATGCCAAGTTCCGCGCCCGGGCGCCCCAAGGTCTGGTCATGGTCCCCAACGGGCGTCATTTCCGGTCCTATGGCAGCAACCCTTATGCCGGTTACGACTCGAGTACGCGGCCGTTTCTGTACCGCGGAGAAATGCCGGCGGGCATCGCCCCCTTGGCGCGGGTGGTGCGGGTCGGCGCGCGCGCCTGGAGCCTGGACCTGTTGCGCCGGTCGGGCCGCCTGGAAGACGGTGATCTACGCCTGAGCTGGAGTGCCGGGCAGAATTCGGCCCTGGATCGTCCGGCGATCGCGCTCGGTGCCGATGTTGGCAACGTGGTCGTCGAGGAGCGGGTCGGCGACGGCTGGCGGGACACCGCCTATAGCGTTGATTTCGCGTTCGCGTTCAAGGCGTTCTATCCCAACGCGGCAATTCGGCTGGAGTGACGGCCCGCCAGACCGGAGCCGCGCAAGGGCGTTTCAAAAGCCTTTTCGAACAGGCTATGCTTCGCGCCAGCGATGTTCGATCTGAAAAATGTTTCGAAGAAGTTTGGCGACCTCGTCGCGATCGACGATCTCGATCTCGACGTCGAAGGCGGTCGAACCACGGTGTTCATCGGCCCATCCGGGTGCGGCAAGTCGACCTTGATCCGCGTGCTCATGGGGCTGATCCCGCCGGATTTGGGCATGGTCCGGTTCGAGGGCACCGAGGTCAACGCCGAGACCGCGCCCCTGTTGCGCCGGAAGATGGGCTACGTGATTCAAGGCGGCGGGTTGTTTCCGCACCTGACCGCGGGCGAGAACGCGGCGCTGATGGCCAGGTTCTTGGGGCGGCCGCGCGCAGAGACCGCGGCCCGCCTGATCGAACTGGCGACCCTGGTCCAATTGCCGGAAGACGCGCTTGGGCGCTATCCGGCCCAAATTTCGGGCGGTCAGCGTCAAAGGGTGGCGTTGATGCGGGCCTTGATGCTCGACCCCGACGTGCTGCTGCTCGACGAGCCGTTTGGCGCCCTTGATCCGATCGTCCGCTACCGGTTGCAGACCGATCTGCGCGACATTTTCCGCGAGCTGGGCAAAACCGTGGTTATGGTCACCCACGACATCGCCGAGGCCGGATTCTTCGGCGACCTGCTGGTGCTGCTGCGCGACGGGCAGGTGATTCAGAAGGGCCCGATCGAGCAGTTGGTTCATGCCCCGGCGGAGGCCTATGTGGATGAGTTCATATCGGCCCAGAGAACCCTTCTCGATTGCCTGGAAGAGGTGCCGGAATGAGGGGGCGATGCCTGGCCGCCCTGATCCTGTCGCTGGCATGGCCGGCTGGCGTGACCGAGGCCCGGGACCTGACGGTCGGGTCGAAGGCATTCACAGAATCGGTGGTGTTGGGCGAGATGATCGGCCATCTGGCGCGCGACGCCGGCGCGATAGTGCTCCATCATCGCCAGCTTGGCGGCACAAGGGTGTTGTGGGACTCGCTGGTGCTCGGCGAAATCGACGTTTATCCGGAATACACCGGCACCATCGCCAACGAAATACTGGTGGGCGAGGGGCTCGAGGATGAAGACGCGGTCCGCGCGGCCCTCGGCGCACGCGGTATCGTCATGACCCGGACCCTGGGCTTCAACAACACCTACGCCATCGGCATGCGCGAAGGCACTGCGGCCAAGCTCGGGATCGAAACCATCTCCGACTTGCGCGGCCACCGCGACCTGGCTTTCGGCTTTGGCAACGAATTCATGGACCGGGGTGACGGCTGGCCCAGTCTCCGCAATCGCTACCGGTTGCCCCAGCGCGACGTGACCGGACTCGATCACGATCTCGCCTACCGGGGCCTGGCCGGCGGCAGCATCGACGCGATCGACGTCTACACCACCGATGCCGCGATCGAGTATTACGGCCTGCGTCTGCTCGAGGACGATCTGGGCCACTTCCCTGTCTACAATGCGGTGGTCCTCTATCGCGCCGAGCTCGAGTCCTCCCAGCCGGCGGTGGTGGCCGCCATTCGCCGCCTCGAAGGCCTGATCGACGAGACGGCCATGTCCGACATGAACGCGCAAGTGCAGCACGAGCGGCTGAGCGAGACCCGGGTCGCCGCCGATTTTGTCGCCGAGAAGCTGGGCTTGGTCGCCGAGGTCCGCGAGCAGGGCTGGCTCGCGCAACTGTGGCGCAACACCGCCGACCATTTGGTGCTGGTCGCGATTTCCCTGTCGGCGGCCCTGGTGATCTCGATTCCGCTGGGCATCGTCGCCGCCCGCCGGCGCCGCCTGGGCCAGGCGATCCTGGCCGTGGTCGGCATCATTCAGACGATTCCGTCGCTCGCCCTGTTCGTGTTCATGATCCCGTTGCTCGGCATCGGCGGGCCGCCGGCGATGATGGCCCTGTTCCTCTACAGCCTGTTGCCGATCGTCCGCAACACCTATGCCGGCCTGTCCGACGTGCCGCCGGACCTGCGCGAATCGGCCGAGGCGATGGGCCTGCCGCCGGGCGCCCGGCTCCGGCTGGTCGAGCTGCCGATGGCGGGGCGGGCGATATTGGCCGGGGTCAAGACCTCGGCGGTGATCAATGTCGGCACCGCCACCCTTGGCGCCCTGATCGGCGCCGGCGGCTATGGCCAGCCGATCCTGACCGGCATCCGCCTCGACGACGTGGGTCTGATCCTTTCGGGCGCGGTGCCGGCGGCGCTGTTGGCGCTGCTGGTCCAGGGCCTGTTCGAAATCGCCGAACGGGTGGTCGTGCCCCGGGGCCTGCGGCTCAAACCCGTGGAGTAAGATAGCGATCATGACCGACGGCGGCGGCGCCCTGGCGGGCGTGCGGGTGATCGACCTGACCCGTATCCTGGCCGGACCCTTTTGCACTCAGATGCTCGGCGACCACGGCGCCGAGATCATCAAGATCGAACCGCCCCACGGCGACGACACGCGCCGTTGGGGGCCGCCGTTCGAGGACGGCGAAAGCGCCTATTTCAACGGCGTCAACCGAAACAAGCGGACGCTCGCGCTCGACCTGTCCGGACCAGGGGGACGGGCGGTGCTGCTGCGCCTGTTGGAGCGGGCCGACGTCGTGATCGAGAATTTCAAGGCCGGCCAACTGGACAAATGGGACCTCGGCTACGAGGCGGTGCTGGAGGCGCGTTTCCCGCGGCTGGTCTACTGCCAGATCACCGGATTCGGCGCCACCGGCCCCTATGCCGGCCGGCCCGGGTTTGATGCCATCGCCCAGGCCATGAGCGGCCTGATCAGCATCAACGGCATGGCCGACGGCCCACCCCATCGGATCGGCACGCCGATTTCCGATATCGCCACCGGGCTCTACGCCGGTAATGCGATCCTGATGGCGTTGCTGGAGCGGGCGGTCTCGGGCCGCGGCCAGAAGGTCGAGCTGTCCCTTCTCGATTGCTCGGTCAGCCTGCTTCACCCGCACGCCGCCAATTATCTGATGACCGGCGAGACGCCGCCGCCGACCGGCAATCGCCACCCCAACATCGCCCCCTACGAGGTGTTCGAGACCGCGGGCGGGCGCATTTTCATCGCCGGTGGCACCGATCGCCAATTCGCCAGGCTGGTCGCCGAATTGGGGCGAGCGGAACTGGCCGATGATCCGCGTTTCAAGGACAACGCCGCGCGCAAGGGCAACGAAGTCGCTCTCGCCCAAGTGCTCGGCGACCTGCTGGCGGAGACGGACGGCCACGCCCTGGCCGAGCGCCTGCTGGCCTTGGGCATCCCCGCCGGCCCGGTGCTCGCCATTCCCGAGGCCTTGGACCATGCCCAGGTCCGCGCCCGCGAGATGCTGGTCGAGGGGGACGGCTTTCGCTGCCTGAGCACGCCGATCAAGATGATCCGCACGCCTGGGCGCCCGCGCACGCCGCCGCCCGGATTCGGTGCCCACAGCCGAATATTGTTGGCCGAAGCCGGCTATTCGGCCACCGAAATCGAGGCCCTGATCGCCGCCGGCGTCGTCCGCGCCGCCGACAAGGCCTGACCGGACTGGTCGGCCGGAGAGCGATCCGAGGTCAGGCGCGCGACCGAAGCGATTTTTCCCAGGCGAGCGCGGTCTTGACGATCAGGTCCAGGTCCGCGAGCCGTGGTCGCCAGCCGAGGACGGATCCGATCCGCCCGGCATCGGCGATCAGGGCCGACGCATCGCCGGGACGGCGCGGCCCGATCCGGACATCGAGGGTCGTCGCCGACTGTCGCTCGACCGCGGCCACGACCTCGCGCACCGAGTAGCCATGGCCGTAGCCACAGTTGAGGGTCACGCTGTCGCCGCCACCGGCGAGATATTCGAGCGCGGCGACATGGGCCTCGACCAAGTCGGTGACGTGGATGTAGTCACGCACGCCGGTGCCATCCGGGGTGTCGTAATCGTCGCCGAAAATCTCCATGTGGCGGCGCTGGCCGACCGCGCATTCGCAGGCGATCTTGATCAGATGGGTGGCGTTGGGCGTCGCTTGTCCGGTGCGCCCCTCCGGATCGCCGCCGGCGACGTTGAAATAACGCAGCGCCACGTGGCGCAGGTCCGTGGCCGCGGCCGTGTCGCGCAGCATCCATTCGGTCATCAGCTTGGATCGCCCGTAAGGATTGATCGGGGCCAGCGGCGTGTCCTCGTCGACCCGGGTCCTTTCGGCGATTCCGTAGACCGCGGCGGTCGAGGAGAAAATCATCCGCCGAACCCCGTTGGCGACACAGGCCTCGATCAGATTGCGGCTCGTGCAGGTGTTGTTGCGATAATAGTTGAGTGGGTCCGAGACCGATTCCGGCACCACCACGGAGCCGGCGAAATGAAGCACCGCCTCGATGCCGTGATCGGCGATGATCTTGGCGACGGTCTCGGGTCCACCGGCGTCGGCTTCGATGAACGGAACGTCGTCGGGGACCAGGAACCGTCGGCCGGTGGACAGGTTGTCGAGCACGACCGGGCGGTAGCCCGCGTCGCTGAGCGCCAGTACCGCGTGGCTGCCGATATAACCGGCGCCGCCGGTAACCAGAATCGCACCTTTCGTCTGTTCCGCCATGGTTCGCCTTTCACGAATATTGGGTGCCGGGACCGATTCCGCCCGATGGGATCAACTCTCGCCGTACATCGCCCGGCCGGGCACCGCCATGTCGGCGGCGAGGATTGATCCGGAGTCAGATTCGGTGATGTAGAGCGTTCTTCGATCGGGGCCACCATAGGCCAGGTTGGTGGTCAGCGCGCCGGCGCAGGACCGAATCCGCGCCAGCGGCTCGCCATGGGGGCTGAACAGCCATACGGTGCCAAGCCCGGCATGGCAGACGGCCAGGTTGCCGGCTTCGTCCAGGGCCATGCCGTCGGGGCCGGCGAGGCCGCCGGAAAGCTGGATAAACACGCCGACCTTGGTCGTGGTGCCGTCCGCCAGCAGAGGGACCCGCCAGACCGCGTTGGCGCGGGTGACCGCGAGGTAGAGAATCGTCTCGTCGCTGTTGGTGACCAGCCCGTTCGGGCTCGGGACTCCCTCCAGCAAACAGTCGAGCCGGCCCTCGGCACGGGCGCGATAGACGCGGCCGGTCGGGTCCTGGAGGCCGGTCTGGCCCTGGTCGGTGAAGTAGAGATCGCCGTTGGCGGCGAAGAACAGGTCATTGGTGCCCTTGAACCGCTGCAGCCGGGGCCGGTCGATGACCGGCGCGACGACGCCGTCGGCCGGGTCGAGCGCCATGATGCCGCGCTTGTGATCGGCGATGTAGATGCGGCCGTCGCGATGGATCTTGAGGCCGTTGGGTTCGCCGTCATATTCGGCGACCAGCGTGAACGCGCCGTCGGACGAGATTCGGAAGATGCGGCCGTAGGGGATATCGACCACGTAGAGATGGCCGGCGCGGTCGAACGACGGGCCTTCCAGAAACGAATGCAGCTTGGCCCCGTGCATTTGGACCTTGGCCCATTCCGTGGCCTGGCCGTCGCGGCGGAAGTCGTCGGGCAGGCGGGCAAAAACTCGGGTCGGGATCTCGGGAGGCGGGGCGAACATGGCCGTTATCCTTGGCTACAGCTTGAACGGGATGTAAAGGGCGATGTCGGGCACCAGCACCACGACGACCAGGCACAGCAGGATCAGGCCGACGAAGGGCAAGACCCCGTGGACGACATCGCCGATGGCGGCCGGCCGGGAGTCGCCGCTCTCGCCGCCCTCGCGCGCGACCGCTTGAATCACGAACAGATTGAGGCCCACCGGCGGTGTGATCAGGGCGCATTCGATCATCATGGTGAACAGGACGCCGAACCAGATCGGGTCGATACCCAGGCTGGCCAGGGACGGGTGGATGATGGGGAGCATCAGCAGCATCATCGACAGGGTCTCGAGCACGCAGCCCATCACCAGCAGCAGCGCGCAGATCGCGGCAATAAACCCGATGGGTCCGGTCAGGCTACCGACCACCAGCGCGGTGACGTCCTGGGGAATCTGATAGAGGGTGACGGCATGGCCGAAAATCTTGGCGCCGGCGATGATGAACAATACCATCACCGAGGTCTTGGTCGACGCCAGCGCGATCGCCGGCAATTGGCCGAGTGTGAGCGTTCGGCGAATCAGCAGCGTGATTACCAGCGCCGCGACGAACCCGACCCCGGCGGCCTCGGTCGGGGTGAAGGCGCCGAAGTAAATACCGAAGACGATCAGCGCCGCCAGGCCCAGCGACGGTGCCGCCCGCGCCGTCGCCCGGCGGCGTTCGGCCCAGGACGCCTTGGGCGAGGGTTCGTGGCCGCCGCCAAGGCGCGCCCTGAGCACCGCGTAGACGATGAACACCGCGGTCAGCAGCAGGCCGGGGCCGATCCCGGCCAGGAACAAATCGATGATCGATTCCGAAATCACGAACCCGAACACGATCATCGGAATCGACGGCGGAATCAAAATGCCGATGGTGCCGCCGGCGGCGAGCAGGCCGTAGACGAAACGGCGCTCGTAGCCGCGCGCGACCATGGCCGGGATCGCAACCGTGCCGATGGTCGCGGCGGTCGCCACCGAGGAGCCCGAGATCGAGGCGAAAATGGCGCAGGAGAGGATCGTGGCCACGGCCAGGCCACCGGACCAATGGCCGATCCAACTGTGTACG
>CAJWQN010000108.1 GCA_913045505.1 uncultured Rhodospirillaceae bacterium
GAATTGGTGCTCGGCAGCAGCGGCGGCGAGGACGAGCTGGTCTACTGATATTCGGAACGGGATATGGGCGAAATCGCGAAATTCATGTTCGAAACCTGGTTCGAGGGCGCGCCGGCGCCGGCCGAGCCGGCGACCGACGCCGAAGAGGAATTGGCGTCCGAGGAGTCGGCCCCGCCACCGCGGTTTTCGGAGCAAGAGCTGGAGGCGGCCCGAGAAAGCGGGTTCGCCGCGGGGCTCGCCCAGGGTCTGGATCAGGCGCGGAACAGTATAGAGCAGCAGACCGCGGTGACCTTGAGTATGCTCGAGGAGCATTTGGCCGCGCTGGAGCGGGGCGAGCAGGCGGCACGACACGCCAGCATCCAGGATGTCGTGACATTGGCCCGGGCCATGGCGACCAAGATTGCCGGCGATTTGATTGCACGCGCTCCACAAACGATCGTCGAAACCGTCATCACCGACAGCCTGCAACGGCTTTACGGCGAAACGGAGATCGTGCTGCGGGTCAATAACGACCTGGTCGCGCCGATCGAGGCGCGGTTGGACGGAATTCGCGCAGCCTGCGGATTCGTCGGCCAAGTCAGCGTGGTCGGCGATTCGCAATTGGGCCTGGCTGATTGCCGAGTCGAATGGTCGGACGGCGCCGCCCATCGCGACACCGAGTCGATCTGGCGCGATATTTTCGCCACCATCGATCGATTCGTGATCGACGACGCCCCCGACGCGGCCGGGACGATGGCCGACGCCACCGCACCGGCGTCCGACGTGACCGAGGGCACGGGACCGGATGGCGCCGGCCCGGTCGCGGACGAGGACGAGGCCACCCCGCCGCCGGAGGCGGACGAGGCCATCCCGCCGCCGGAGACGGACGAAGCCACCCCGCCGCCGGAAGCGGACGAAGCTGTCCCGCCGCCGGGGGCGGACGAAGCCATCCCGCCGCCGGAGACGGACGAAGCCACCCCGCCGCCGGAGGCCGACGAGTCCGAATCGGCGGAGGCCGTGGATGATACGAACGAGGCGCAAGTCGCGGCGGCGGCGCCAACCCGGCTCGCCGACGTACTCGGACCCGAGTTGGAGCAGGCACGGACTCAGGCCCAGTTCGCCGACGGGACGACGGCCGAGCCTAGCGACGCACATGATCCCGATGACACCGGCGCCCCCTAGCGCGGCGCGACACGGAGACGGCAATGGCTGAAAACAACGATCTGGAACTCGAGGAGATCGAATCGGAAGCCGCGAACGGCAGCCCAGCCCCGGATTTGGCCGAGGCGGTGCCCGACGACATGCAGGTCGTGACCGACCTGGAAGCGGTCTACGACATCCCGGTACAGGTTTCGGCGGTGCTCGGCAAATCGAGCATGCAGGTCAGCCAGTTGCTCAGGCTGGGGCGCGGCGCGGTGGTCGAGCTGGACCGCAAGGTCGGAGAGGCGATCGACATCTACGTCAACAACCGACTGGTGGCGCGCGGCGAAGTGGTGGTGGTCGAGGACCGGCTCGGCGTGACCATGACGGAAATCATCAAGACGGAACGGTTCTAGGGCCGTGGGAGGACGAAGTTTGGCCCAGAACTTGGCCCAGAACTTGGCACTGCATCCACGGACATAGGGAAGTCGGAGACTCTGCGCGATGGATATCGCAACACTGATTGGCATGATCGTCGGATTCGCACTGGTCGGAGCGGCGATCACTCTCGGCGGCTCGGTCATGGCCTTTGTCGATGGCCCGTCGATCCTGATCGTGATCGGCGGCACGTTCGCGATCACCACCGTCAGCTTCTCGCTCGGCGAGGTCATCAAGGGTCAGGGGCTGATGCTGAAGGCGGTGTTCAACAAGGCATCGGACCCGGCGGCGGCCGCGCTTCAGGTCTTGGAGCTGGCGGATCTGGCTCGCAAGAACGGCGTCCTGGGCATGCAGGAAAGCCTCAAGAATCTGGATGATTCGCCCTTCCTCCAGAAAGGTTTGTCCATGGTGGTGGACGGCACCCCGGGCGACGACGTCGAAAAGGTCATGCGTCAGGAGATTCGGGGCATGGCCGCCCGTCATGAAAACGGCGTCGGCATTCTGCAAAGAGCCGCCACCGTGGCCCCGGCGATGGGCCTGATCGGCACTCTGGTCGGCCTGGTTCAGATGCTCGGCAACCTCGACGACCCGGACGCCATCGGGCCGTCGATGGCGGTCGCTCTGCTGACCACCCTCTACGGGGCGATGCTGGCCAATATGGTGTTCAGCCCGATGGCGGGAAAACTCGAGCGCAATTCCAAGGAAGAGACGCTGCTGATGAACGTGTTCACCCTCGGCGCCGGCTCGATCGGTCGGCAAGAAAACCCGCGCCGGCTGGAAATCCTGCTCAACGCCCTGTTGCCGCCGGCCAAGCGCATTCAATTCTTCGACTAGGCAGCGACAAGAAACGGGAGTTCGAACCATGCGGCTATTGATCATCGGCACGCTTTCCGGCCAATTGGGCAAGGCCTGCTCGATCGCGGTATCGCGCGGCGCGAAGGTGTTGCAGGCCGACGATATCGATGCCGGTCTCGACGTGCTTCGTTCAAGCATCGGCGCCGGCACCGCGTTGGTGATGATCGATGTCGGACTCGATGTCGCCAAGCTGGTCGCCGATCTCGCCGCGGAGCATATCAACATCGCCGTGGTCGCCTGCGGCATGGCCGATGACACCGAGGCCGCGGTCCAGGCGATCAAGGCCGGCGCCAAGGAATACATTCCGCTGCCGCCCGATCCGGAGCTGATCGCCGCGGTCCTGGAAGCGGTCACCGAGGAAAGCCACCATTTGGTGTTCGCCGATCCGGCAACCCGGCAGGTGCTGGTGCTGGCCGACCAAATCGCCGGCAGCAGCGCCAGCATTCTGATCGGCGGCGAATCCGGTACCGGCAAGGAACTGTTGGCACGCTATCTGCACCGCAAGAGTCAACGCGCCGACAAGCCGTTCGTGTCGGTCAACTGTGCGGCAATTCCGGAGAACCTGCTGGAATCGGAATTGTTTGGCCACGAAAAAGGCGCGTTCACCGGTGCCATCGCCCGCCGGATCGGCAAGTTCGAGGCCGCGAACGGCGGTTCGCTGTTGCTCGACGAAATCAGCGAAATGGACATGCACCTGCAGGCCAAACTGCTGCGCGTGCTTCAGGAGCGCGAGATCGATCGTGTCGGTGGCGCCAAGCCGGTCAAGATCGATATCCGTTTGATCGCCACCACCAATCGCCTGCTTCAAGAAGAGGTCGCCAAGGGGCGGTTCCGGGAAGATCTCTTTTTTCGGATCAATGTCGTGCTGTTGCGGATTCCGCCGCTTCGCCAGCGGCCCGCCGACATTCCCGTGTTGTGCGATCATTTTATCAGCAAATATTCTGAAGCTAACGGAATTCCGGTTCGCTCGCTGTCGCCGTTGGCGGCGGAACAGATGCGCCGCCACCGCTGGCCGGGCAATGTCCGCGAACTCGAGAACGCCATGCATCGCGCGGTGCTGCTGGCCGCCGGCGACGAGATCACGCCGGAAGCGATCATGCTGGAGGGCGAGACGACACCGCTGGCAACGAATATCGGCCAGGGCGCGATCGCCGTCCCCGGTGGCGGCAACGGAACCCAGGACACCGCCGCTCGAGACGGCCAAGACGGCCAAGACGGACCGGAGGTGCCGGTGACGCCGTTGGTCGGACGCACGGTCGCCGATGTCGAACGCGACTTGATCATCAATACTCTAGAACATTGTCTCGGCAACCGTACCCATGCCGCCAACATACTCGGCATCTCGATCCGGACATTGCGCAACAAGCTCAAGCAGTACAGCGCCGACGGCGCGGCCGTGCCCGCACCCGGAGGCGAGGCCAGCCCGGCCACGGTTTAGCGTCGGTTTCGGAGTCTCCCGCAATGTCCGACGTGACCGAAACCCCGGCGCCGGTGCCGGCACCGGCGCCGGCCGGTCCGGCCGACGCGCCCCGGAGTACCGCGCTCGATAGCGCCGTTCGCTGGGTCCTCGCCGTCATCCGCCGCGGCGATATCGCGTTCGCGCTGGGCGTCATCGCGATCCTGGCGGTCTTGATCCTGCCGATGCCGCGATGGTTGATGGATTTCAGCCTGGCGGTCTCGATTACGTTCGCGGTGCTGATCCTGATGGTCTCGCTGTTCATCACCCGACCGCTGGATTTCAGCGCCTTTCCCACCATCCTGCTGATCGCGACCATGTTGCGGCTGTCGCTCAACCTCGCCTCGACCCGCCTGATCCTGGCCAACGGCCACCAAGGCACCGATGCCGCCGGACAGTTGATCCAGTCGTTCGGCGATATCGTGATGAGCGGCAATTTCGTTATCGGAATCATCGTATTCGGCATTCTGGTGATCGTGAATTTCGTCGTCATCACCAAGGGCGCGGGGCGGATCGCCGAGGTCTCCGCGCGGTTCAGCCTGGACGCGATGCCCGGCAAGCAGATGGCGATCGATGCCGATCTGTCGGCCGGGTTGATCGACGAGAGCGAGGCCCGGCGCCGGCGGCGCACGGTGGAAGAGGAAAGCACTTTTTTCGGCGCCATGGACGGCGCCGCGAAGTTCGTGCGCGGCGACGCCATCGCCGGCCTTTTGATCACCTTCATCAACATCATCGGCGGTATGATCATCGGTGTCGCCCAGCACGGCCTCTCGTTCGGCGACGCCGCCAACAACTACACCCTGCTCACCGTTGGCGACGGTCTGGTAACCCAGATCCCCGCCTTGATCGTCTCGACTGCGGCGGGCCTGCTGGTGTCCAAGGCGGGCGTGGTCGGCACCGCCGACAAGGCCGTGTTCGGTCAACTTGGCGGCTACCCGAAAGCCCTGGGACTGGTCAGCGCCCTGCTGGTGGCGATGAGCCTGATGCCGGGCATGCCGATGATCCAATTTCTGGCCCTCGCCGCCGGCACCGGCTACCTGGCTTGGCATCTGTCACGGCGATTGGATCGGAGCGCGGCGGAAACCGAGGAATTGGCGCGCGCCCAGGCCGAGGCGGCCCTGGCCGCTCCGGCCGAGGAACCGATCGCGACCGCGCTCCAGATCGACACGTTGCGGCTCGAATTGGGTTACGGCCTGCTGGCCCTGGTCAACGACCAGCGCGGCAACCGGCTGACCGAGCAGATCAAGGCGCTCAGGCGCCAAATCGCCATCGATATCGGCTTCGTCATGCCGCCGGTGCGCATTCAGGACAACATGCAACTGGGCGCCAATTCCTACGTCATCCGGGTCAAGGATATCGATGCCGGAAGCGGCGAGTTGAACCCGCATCAGCTGCTGGTCATGGATCCGCGGGGTGAGCCGATCCCGCTCGCGGGTGAAGAGACCATCGAGCCGACCTTCGGCCTGGCGGCCAAATGGGTCGCGGAAAATCTGCGCGAGGACGCGCTGTTCCGTGGCTACACCGTGGTCGATCCGCCGACCGTGATCACCACCCATCTGACCGAGATCATCAAGGACAACATGCCCGAACTGTTGTCCTACACCGAAACCCAGAAGCTCCTGGACGAGGTCGATCGCGACCACCAGAAACTGATCGGCGACATGATTCCGGCTCAAATCTCGCTCGGCGGGGTCCAGCGGGTGCTTCAGAACCTGCTCGCCGAGCGGGTCTCGATTCGCGACCTGCCGACGATCCTGGAAGGCATCTCCGAGGCCGTGGGCTACACCCAGAACCTGACCATGATCAGCGAGCATGTCCGCGCCCGCCTGGCGCGCCAGATCAGCCATGGCAACACCTCGGAGGCGGGCTACATCCCGCTGGTGACCCTGTCGCCCGAATGGGAGCAGACCTTCGCCGAATCCCTGGTCGGCAGCGGCGAAGAGAAGCAGCTGTCGATGGCGCCCAGCAAGCTCCAGGAGTTCATCTCGACCTTGCGCGAGACCTTCGAGCAACACGTCCAGCAGGGCGAAGTGCCGGCGTTGCTCACCAGCCCGATGATTCGGCCCTATGTGCGCTCGATCGTTGAGCGATTCCGCCCCTCGACGGTGGTAATGTCCCAGAACGAGATTCACCCGAAGGCCAAGATTCACACCTTGGGCCAAATCTGAGTAGCCGGCGATGCGTCTGAAATCATTCACCGCGCCGAGTGTCGCCGAAGCCATGGCGCTGGTCTGCGAGGCGTTCGGCGACAACGCGGTGATCATCTCGACCCAGGCGGAAGACGACGGCCCGGGTGTGGTGGTGACCGCGGCGCTGGAATCGCGTGATTCGGAAGAGGAACTGGCCGCGCTGCTGTCGGGGGACGACAGGCGCGAGCAAATCGATGCGGTCGACTCTGCTTTGGGTTTCCATGGCGTGCCGGCGCGGAGCGTGCAGCAATTGCTCGATGCCGCCGAAATGTCGGCCGCGGGCGATGCCTCGGCGGCGCTGGCCAGCGCGCTCAAGGCGCAGTTTCGATTCGCCGGACTGACGCTCAAATCGATCTCCCGGCCGATCATGCTGGTCGGCGCGCCCGGCGTCGGCAAATCGGTCACCGCCGCCAAGATCGGAACCCGGGCGCTGCTCGCGAAGCGGCCATTCCAAATGATCAGTACCGACTCTGTTCGAGCCGGCGCGATCGACCAATTGGCGGCCTATGCGGACATCATGGGAACCGAACTCAAGGCCGCGGAAACGCCGACCGATCTGCGCAATCTGATCGCCGAGGCGCCGCGCGACGCGATCAGCATCATCGATACCTCCGGAGCCAACCCGTTCAGTACCGAAGACATGGGCGGATTGGCCAAGCTGATCGATTGCGCGCCGATCGAACCGGTTCTGGTCGCGCCGGCGGGTGGCGACGTGGCCGAGGCGGGAGATGTCGCCGGCTGTTTCCGGGGACTCGGCGTCAGCCGCTTCGTCGCCACCCGTCTCGATATGACGCGCCGGCTCGGCTCGGTGCTGGCGACCGCGGCGGCCGGGCCGCTGGCGTTCTCGGACGTCAGTATTTCGGCTCATGCCGCGCGCGGCCTCAAATCCCTGACCGCACGGGCTCTGGCCCGGCTCCTGATGCGCGATCCCGAAATTTCCCAACCCCATTTTCCGGCCCGCGAGGCAGCCCAATGAACACACATACCAACGTCGCCCGCCATCCCGCGGCGCCATTGCTGGCCAAGAATGTGATCGCGGTGGCCTCCGGCAAGGGCGGAGTCGGCAAGACCTGGCTGTCGATCTCGCTCAGCCACGCGCTGGCCTTGCAACGGCAAAAGGTGCTGTTGTTCGACGGCGACCTCGGTCTCGCCAATGTCGACATCCAGCTCGGTTTGATGCCGAAGAACGACATCGCCTCCGTCCTGGCCGGAAAGCGATCGTTCGAGCAGGCGGTCACCCGATTCGCCGACGGCGGCTTCGACATCCTAGCCGGCCGGTCCGGCTCGGGCAGCCTGGCCGGCCTGGGACAGGCACATTTGAACAACTTGCGCGCGGGTCTGGTCGGGGTCGCCGAAGGCTATCAGATGGTCGTGCTGGACCTCGCCGCCGGCCTTGATCAGGGGGTCCAGACCCTGGCCACGGTCGCCGGAACTTGCCTGGTCGTCACCACCGACGAGCCGACCGCGATCACCGATGCCTATGCCCTGATCAAGATGATGGTGAATGCCGGCCGCGGCGCGAGTCTTCGGGTGGTGGTCAATTTGGCCGACAGCAAGAACGAAGGCCGCAAGACCTACGACAAGCTGCTGAAGGCCTGCGAAAACTTTCTGAATATGGCGCCACCGCTGGCCGGTGTCGTCCGGCGCGACGCCAAGGTCAAGGATTCGATTCGCCGCCAAATGCCGATTCTCTTGCGCCATCCGACCAGCACCGCGTCCGGCGACATCGCGCGGATCGCGGACCAATTGATGAACGAGCCGTGATGTGAACGCGGCCGTTCCGCCATCCGACCCACCGGGCGGCCGACCGCCGGGGCCGTCGGTGCCGGCGCCGGCCGCAACCGAACCGGTGGGCGCCGCCGGCGATCGGGGAGCGTCCAACCCACCGGACCCGACCGCGCCCTTACCTGCCGAAGCTTCGGTGTCGGTCAACACGGTTGCGGTTCCCCCGAGTCAGGCGCGGCCCGAGCTGCCGCCCGAGATCGCGGCCCTGCCGCCGGGAGCGGAACTCGCCGGGGTGATCGCGCCAGGCCCGGCGGAGGATGACGTGTTGCTTCGCACCGATGCCGGGACGGTACGCTTGCGGACCGCCGCCGAACTGCCTGCTGGCAGCGAGGTTGTGATCCGGCTCGACGAAGCCGCGTCGCGCCTCGGCGCCCTCGTGATCTCGATCGACGGCCGACGCCCGCCCGATGGACCGCCGCCGCAAGTGATCCTGGCGCCGGCCTCGGTGCCCGCTCCGGTGATCACGGCGCCCGTGGCCGCCACCGGTACGCCTGAGCAATCCGCGCCGCGCCCGGCGCCGGGACCGGCGGCCATGGCTGTCGCTGGCGCCCCGATCGAGGCCGCGCCGGCGCTCGATCTGGCCGCTCTGGCGCCCGGCGCCCGAATCGCGGGCACCGTGGTCGCAGACTCCCAGACCGGCCATCTTCTCCTCGGTACCGAATCCGGTGTCGCCCGAATCCATGGCCGGGCGCCGCTGGCCGCCGGCAGCCGCGTGGTCTTGGAAGTCGACACGGTCCATCCGCGGCTCTTGGCCAGCCTGATCTCGGTGGACGGCAGGCCAGGCCCTGAGGGAGGCGCATCGCTGGTGCTCAGCCCGGTCGGACCGGAGGCCATCGCCGCACAGCGGGCGGCGGCATCCCAACTGTCCGCCGGCGCGGTCGTCACCGGGACCGTGATCGCGACAAATGCGCCGTCCGCGGTGCCGACCGCGCCGGGGCGCGCGCCACCGCCATCCGCCGGTCCGGTGCTGCCCCTGGGCGCATCGCTGAGTGTCCGGGTCACGACCATCGACTCCGGCCCGGCGATCGCACCAAACACGGGGTCGGGTTCCGGTGCCGCGGCCGTTCCAAACAAGGAGTCCCGTCTCGGTGT
>CAJWQN010000109.1 GCA_913045505.1 uncultured Rhodospirillaceae bacterium
GACCTCGGCGGCGACGCTTTCGGTGAGGTTGATCAGGGCCGCCTTGGTCGCCCGATAAGCGCTCCGGCCGCGGCCGCCGCGGCGCCCGCCGAGGCTGGAGATGTTGATGATCTTGCCCGCGCCCCGTTCGATCATCGACGGCAGCACCGCCTTGGTCAGCATGGCCGTGGCGGTCAGGTTCACCTCGATCACTTCTCGCCACAGATCGGGATCGAAATCAGCCAGATCGATACGCGGATGGATCACCGCCGCGTTGTTGACCAGGATGTCGATTCGGCCAAAGCGATCGAGAGCCGCCGCCGCGATGTTCGCGGCGCTGTCCCGAGCGCCGAGGTCGGCAACCACGACCAGGGATTCGCGGCCGAAATCGGCGATTTCGGCGGCCAGCCCATCCAACGCCGTTCCGGATCGGGCGGTGACCACGACATCCGCCCCGGCCTCGGCCAGGGCCAACGCCATGGCCCGCCCGATCCCCTTTGACGCGCCGGTCACGACCGCGACACGTTTGTCCAATTTCATGGCGATAGGCTCTGACGTTTGGTCAGGAAGATTCAACCCGCGTCCCGCCAATCCGGAGAGGAAATATGCGAAATAGATTATTATTGCGAGAGTTCATTCTGTGCAAAACCACCCGAGTTCAGGAGAATCGAGATGCCAAAGGATATCATGATCTGCTTCGACGGGACCAGCAACCATCCCAAGGACGCCAGACAAGAGCGAAGCTGGTTCGGCCTCGGCGATATCGAAGATAACGGGATCACCAACGTCCTCAAACTCCACACTCTGTTCGGCGGCAATCTGGCCAACGAGCCCGGCAAGGTCGCCGGACAGCACAGCCTTTACTACTCCGGCGTCGGCACCTACGGAAATAAAGTCCAGCGTCTGTTCAACACCGGATTCGCGTCGTCGAACCTGGACGTCAGGACGATCATGTTCTCGGCCGGGCGCGATCTCGCGGCTATTTACCAGCCCGGCGACCGGATTTTCATGACCGGGTTCAGTCGCGGCGCGGCGATCGCGCGCAAATTCGCCTCGACGCTGGATCGTTATCTCGCCTTGCCCGACGACAGCACAACCCCGGGCAAACAACCGATCCGATTCGTGGGCCTGTTCGACACCGTGGCATCGATCGGGGTGCCCAATCTCGACGACGACGACAAACCAAAATCGGACGTGGTGTTCGAAGATCACACGATTTCACCCTACATCGAAGAAGCGCTTCACCTGGTCTCGGTGGACGAAAAGCGGATCGCCTTTCAGCCAACCCTGATGAACCGGGACGGGGATCCGGACCAGCCCAAACGTGTCACCGAGGTTTGGTTCGCGGGCGCTCATGCCGATGTGGGTGGCGGCTTCTGGCGGGACGGCCTGTCCGACATCGCGCTCGAGTTCATGATCGACGAGATCGCGCGCCGTGATTTGGGGGTCCAGGTTCTGGACCCGGACGATATCGATTTCGACCGCCTCAAGGCGCCCGACCGCAGCTACGAGATCAATTTCGCCGATGTCGACATCAAACCGAACCCGCAAGCCAAGCTCCATTACCAGGATCGCTGGGGACCGATCGCCGCCCTCACCCTGGGCCCCCGCGACGTCCGCGTGAACGGCAAGGATCCGGAAACCGGCGATACCCCTCTGATTCACAACAGTCTCGGCCAACGGATCAGGCAGGTCACCGAATACCGGCCGATGGCTCTCAAGGGCATCGGCCATCATAGCGTGAACGACGACGGGACGACCGAACCGACGATTCAGGACGGTCTGCGCCCCTACATCATGTAGGACGCGGCGACAGAACGATGGGCGCGCCCCGTCCGGGATCGCATCGAGCCGGTTGACAGCATCGAAGGCGCAGCGGTCGTGATGCCGGCCATTGCGGCGACAATTACGGGGACAGAATTACGGGGACCAGAATTACGGGGACAAGAATTACGGGGACAGTATATTTAATTCACTGCAAGAATTACGGGGACCAAGAATTACGGGGACAGTATATTTAATTCACTGCAGGCCATTCCGGGGACAGTAGGCCATTCCGGGGACAGTATATTTAATTCAATGAATTAGGTATACTGTCCCCGTAATTATCTCGGTAATTGCGGTGATGGCCGCTCCTCGAACCGCGGCACTCCGGGCGGGCCGGCGCTCTCGACCCAGATCGCCTTCATCATTCTCGGCATCACGATGTCCCCTCTACCGCGCGCCGCCGGCCGCGGGGTCGCCCTGGCCGGCGAGCTTGCGGGTCAAATCCATGCTGAACACGTGCTTCATGGCGATGTCCATGCTCGGGTTGCGGTTGAGCAGCCTGCGCAAGCTCTCGGCGGGCCAGGTAACGAAGCGGCAGGGTCGGGTCGCCGAGACGGTGGCCGTGGCATCGCCGCCCCTGATGAACGACATTTCACCGATCATCGCGCCGTCCCGGGCACGGGCGATTTCGGCGCCGTCCCGCTCGACCACCACCTCGCCGTTGTAGAGCAGCTTCAGGCCGTCTATGGGCCGACCCTGTTCGGCCAAGCGGTCGCCGGGCGCGACTGTCCGCCATTCACCGATGCGCATCAGCTTCATGAATTCGACCGGCGCAAAGCCCCGAAAGACGGTCTCGAAGAGCTCGGTTTCCTCATCCGTGAATCGAATCGACCGGCGCTCGGCGACGACGCCCACGATGCGCATTCCGTTGATCGCCAAAAAGACCGCGAGCCAGAATATAACCAGCCAAAGCGGCCCGGTCGGGAGCAAATAATTGTAGCCGATGCCGACCACGCCGCTGACGATCGCGAGCCCGCGCAGCAGCAGTATGTCGCGCACGTAAAACGAAAACGCGGTCAGGGCAAAGGAGGCATGCCCGGTGATGTCCAGCAGGGTCAAGGTCATCGCGTGTCCCCTTCAAGGCCGGTCCGATAGCAAGCGGACTTAAGCCGCCAGGCTGCGCCTCAGAAAATCGAGCATACTGATGACGGCGTACTGGCGGACGCGGACTCGATCGCCGGGAAGATTGACTTGGCGCACCTCGGTCCCCGCGCCGAGCGCCAGGCCGATGAACACCGCCCCCGGCGGTCGCCCTTGGCCCTCACCCGCGCCCCCGGGCGCATCGACCGCGGCCAAGCCAACATCGGCCGCCAAGGCCGCACGCACCCCTCGAGCCATGGCCTTGGCGACTTCAATTGGCTCAGATGTCACATTAGATAATCCTAATAATTTACTATAAACAATTGATGACTCAGAGACAACCGAACCTCGGAACACACCGTCCATATGGCGAACCGCGGTCAGCCGCGAGCCGGCTAGGCCGCCGGTCAGGGGCTCCGCCACGGCCAGGCTCAAGCCCCGATCCTTCAACAGGCCGAGCACCGTCGCTTCCATGGTCTGGTCATCGACACCGAACACGCTCTCGCCCAGAATCTCGCGAACCCGGGTTTCCTCGGCGGCCAGCACCGCCTCGGCGGCGGTGGCATCCGCTGCCTTGGCGGTGAGCCGAACCTTGAGGCCCTCGATCCCGCTGGCCTGAAAGGCGATGGTCGCCGTGCCGGTTTCGTCGAGCTCGCGAATCCGATCCGCCAACATTTCCGCCAAGCCGGACTCGGTGTTGCCCCAGGTCCTGAGCACCCGGCTCTTGATCACGGCGCCGATCCCGGCGCGGCGTTGCAGGTCGGGGATCACGGTCTCGCCGACCATCATCCGCATTTCGAAGGGCACGCCGGGCACCGCGTAGATCACCTTCTCGCCCACCGGACAGATCAGGCCGGGCGCGGTGCCCGGCATCTGGGGGATCACCGTCGCGCCCACTGGCACGTCCGCCTGGCGCAGGTTGTTCTCGGTCATCTTGCGGCCGCGGGATTCGAACAGGTGCCGTATCTTGGCGCCGATCTCCGGATCGCGGACCAGTGCGACGCCCATGACCTCGGCGATCGCCTCGCGGGTGATGTCGTCCTGGGTCGGCCCCAGGCCGCCGCACAGGATCGCCGCGTCGGCCCGGTCGAGCGCCAGGCGGATACAGGCGATCATGCGGTCCGGATTGTCTCCGACCTTGGTCTGAAAATGGGAATCGATGCCGGCCAGGGCCAACTGCTCGCCAATCCAGGATGAATTGGTGTCCACGATCTGGCCGAGCAGCAGCTCGGTACCGACGGCGACGACCTCGCAACGCATGGGGTGTCCTTTCCATCTCTTGGGCGACGGGTGGCGCCATACTAGCCCGCCGGGAGCCGAGAAAAATCCCAGAACTGTCCCCCGCGACCGCGATCGCGCATTTGGCCGCCACGGGCGCGCGAATTCCCTGTATGGTCCCGGCGCGGCCCGCCATCCGGGTCCGCCAAGGCCGGAGAGACGACCATGATCGACTACAGCGCGGGCGGCGATGGGGTCGCCACCATCACCTGGGACATGACCGATCGGCCGATGAACGTGATCAACGGCGAGTCCCTGGCCGGATTCGCGGACGCGGTGGATCGCGCGCTCGGCGACGAGTCGGTGACCGGCGTCATCGTGACCTCGGCCAAGGCCGATTTCCTGGCCGGCGCCGATCTGCACACCTTGATCCAGGCCACCGACGCCGCCCAAATCATGGCCGCCTGCGCCCGCTTTCACGGCGTCCTCCGGCGCATCGAAACCGGCGGCAAGCCGTTCGTCGCCGCCTTCAACGGCACCGCGCTGGGCGGCGGTTTGGAGATCGGTCTCGCCTGCCACCACCGCATCGCCAGCGACGATCCGAATATCCGGATCGGCCTGCCCGAGGTCAAGGTCGGCCTGTTCCCGGGCGGCGGCGGCACTCAGCGGCTGCCCCGAATGCTGGGCGCGCGCGACGCGGTCATGCTGATGGTCGAGGGCCGCCAGCTCGCCCCGGCGGCGGCGCTCAAGGCGGGGCTGGTGGACGCGGTGGCGCCCGCGTCGGACCTGATTCCGGCGGCCAAGGACTGGTTGACGGGCGGCGATGCCAACCCGGTCAAGCCGTGGGACGAGAAGGGGTTCCGGATTCCGGGCGGCGGCGTCTGGAGCAAGGGCGGCATGGAGGCGTTCCTGGCCGGCAACGCCCTGCTTCACGCCCGCAGTTGGGGAAATTATCCGGCGACCCAGGCGATCCTGTCCTGCGTCTACGAAGGCCTGCAGGTCCCGATCGACGTCGCCTTGCGGATCGAGTCACGCTGGTTCGCCAATGTCCTGCTGGGCGACGTGGCCAAGAACATGATCCGGACCTTCTTCTTCAACATCGGCGGCGCCAACCGGCTCAGAAGCCGGCCCAAGGGGGTGCCGCCGACCCAACTGGCCAAGATCGGCGTGCTCGGCGCCGGCATGATGGGCGCCGGCATCGCCCATGTCTCGGCGGCGGCCGGTCTCGAGGTCGCGCTCTTGGACAGTTCCGAGACCCTGGCCGAGGCAGGCAAGTCGGCGTCCCTGGCCTTGCTGGAGAAGAGCGTGGCCAGGGGCCGCGTCACCGCCGAGGTCGCGGAGGCGACGGCGGCGCGGATTAGCCCGACCACCGATTATAGTGACCTGGCCGGCGCCGACCTGGTGATCGAGGCGGTGTTCGAGGACCGCGCGATCAAGGCTGACGTGACCGCCAAGGCCGAGGCGGTGATGCCCGAGACCGCGGTGTTCGCGTCCAACACATCGACCTTGCCGATCACAGGCCTGGCCGAGGCCAGCGCGCGCCCGGGAAACTTCATCGGCCTTCATTTCTTTTCGCCGGTCCATCGCATGCCACTGGTTGAGATCATTCGCGGCCAGGCGACCACCGATGACTGCCTGGCCGCGGCGATGGATTTCGTCAAACGAATCGGCAAGACGCCGATCGTGGTCAACGACAGCCGCGGCTTCTATACCAGCCGCGTGTTCGGCACCTATGTCCAGGAAGGCCTGGCGATGTTGGCCGAGGGGGTGGCACCGGCGCTGATCGAAAACGCCGGCCGGCTTGCCGGCATGCCTGTCGGCCCGCTGGCCGTGGCCGACGAGGTGTCGCTGGAGCTGATCCACAAGGTCGCCGCCCAGACCCGCGCCGATTTGGCCGACGCCTATGTCGCGCCGCCGGGCGCCCCGGTTATGGAGGCCATGGTCTCGACCCATGGTCGGCTGGGCAAGAAAGCCGGCAAGGGCTTCTACGACTATCCCAAGGACGGGCGCAAGCGGCTGTGGCCGGGCCTCGCCGAGGAATTCGCGGCCCGCGCCGAGCAGCCTGACGTCGAGACGGTCAAGCGCCGCCTGCTCTATATCCAGAGCCTCGAGACCGCCCGGTGCATCGAGGGCGGCGTGGTCGTCGAGGCCGCCGACGCCGATGTCGGCTCGATCTTGGGCTGGGGGTTCGCGCCCCATTCGGGCGGCACGGTGTCCCTGATCGACACCGTTGGGATCGACAGGTTCGTGGCCGAATGCGACGCCCTGGCCCAGGCCCACGGCGCCCGCTTCACGCCCCCCAAGCTGCTCCGCGACATGGCCGCCGCCGGAGCGCGCTTCCACGCCGATCCGGCCAAGGCGGCTTAGTTTGGGATGGCGCCGTACGTGAAGCCGTAGAGGTCGGCGGCGTCGTCGCGGACGTAGCGTTGGCGGGGGGCCACCGGCGGGTGGCCGAATTCGCGTTCGGCGGCGCCCAGCATCCCCGACAAGGCCTCCGCCTGGACCCCGTCCCGGTCCGTTAGCTTGAGATCGCTCAACCGGGCCAATCGTCGCCCATCGTGTCCTTCTTGCGGAACTGGGTCGCCTTGGCCTTGGCATAGGTGAGCTTTTGGACGAGCTTGCCACCCTCGAAATGGAGGATGTCGAGGCCGCGCCAGGCGCCGGCGCGATCGCCTTTCTCGGATGTACACAGCCAGCGAATCAGGGCCTTGCCGGAATCCGGGTCGCAGAAGAAGTCCTCGGTGTGAAACCGAATGCGGCCGAATTCGCCCCGGAACATCGCGGCGAACGCTTCCCGAATCGCGGCCTTCCCTTCCCATCGCGCGCCGTTGTATTCGTCGTAGACGGCATCATCGGCGAAATAGCCCATCACCGCCTCCAAATCGTCGCGATTGAAGGCATCCGTGAAATCGGTCACCGCGGCTTCCAGCGCGGCCCGATCCGCCGGGCGCGAATTCATTGGCCCGACACGGAAATTATTGCTGGGCGCCGCCGGCGCCTTGGGCGCAACGGGGCGCGCAACTCAACATGCTCTCATCGGTCCGCCGCAACACCTTGACCACGGAAACTTGTGGCTTGGCGTCGTCACCGTTCGACGGCGCGGCCACGATTGCCGGCGTGGCCGCGGCGGGCGGCACCACAACCACGTTGGAGTGCAAAATTTCCTCGCGGTTGGAATCGAAGATGAACAGGCTGGTCTCGCCCGCGCTGATGCCCAGAATGAATATGAGGCGCGGCGAATCGATGACCACGTCGGCGATCGCGGGATTGGCGATCAGAACCACTTCCGCGTCCGCCTCAAGATGCATGACGTGAGCCTTGTCGACCACGACACTGACCGAATCGGCGGCTCCGGTGCTGTCGCCCTCGGTGGCACCGGCCGGCACGGTGCCGAGCAGTACGGCAGCCGCGAGCGCGGCGAGTTGACGGCGCATATTCCTCCCCCCGGGGCCTAGCTGGCCCACTGATCTCATGCTCCTGCCGCATCCTCAACGAAACCCGCCGCGCCGGCGATTCTTGGCGCCCCATGGGCTGTCGCCCTGGCCAGCTTTGCTCCGATCGGATCGCTGAGACGTTAGCACGAATAGTGGCTTGAAGCCATCCGCCAATGGCGCCAACCTCACTCTTGGTGGACAAATACCACCAGCAAATGGCCCCATGTTACTGGCAGGGCAGGGTTTCTGGGTTCGCGAGAAATCGCGCAAGGGCCTCGCTTCGCCTCGTTAAATGTGTAATCTAACGGCGGGAGCGGCCTGAATCAGGGCATTGTGCGGCAATGCGGATCGTTATCGTTGGGCTGATCGTCTTGGCGTTGGCTGCAGCCGGGGGCACCGCTTTGCTCGTTCAACGCCTGTTGGACACGGAAGCCCAGTCACGCGCCGAGGCGGAGGCCCAAAATCAGGCCCCCACGACCATGGTGCTGGTCGCCGACAATGATCTGCCGGCGGGGACGACCGTCACCGATGGCGATCTGCGTTGGCAATTGTGGCCCAAGGACTCAATCGGCGAAACCTATGTGGTCGCCACGGAGGAGGATCCGGAACTGGTTGCGCAGTTCGTCGATTCGGTTGTGCGCCGGGGCATGCTAGGCGGAACGCCGATCACCGCGGCCCTGGTGTTCAAGCGCGATCAGCCGGGGTTCGTGGCCGGCACCCTGGCCCCGGGCATGCGGGCAATGGCGGTCGCGGTCAAGCCCGAGAGCAGCGCCGCCGGCTTCATTCGCCCCGGCGATCGAGTCGATGTCATCCTGACCCATGACCTGCGCCGCGATTTCCCGACCCGACAAGGGGGAAATCCGGTCATCCGCGGCAAGGTCATCCGTTACGCCTCGGAGACGATCCTGTGGGGAGTGCGCGTGGTCGGGGTCGATCAAACCTTCGACGATTTCGATGAGGAGGCGACCGAGCTCAAGACGGTCACCCTGGAGGTCTCGACCAAACAGGCCGAGACCTTGGCGGTGGCGACCAGCATGGGCAAACTCAGCTTGGCGCTGCGCAGCCTGGCCGTGGACGACGCCGGCACCCAGCGTTGGTCGTTCACCACCGACATTCAAGTGAGCCCGAGCTTGTCGGCGACGTTCGGCGACAAAGACGCGCCGCCACCGCCACCGCCGACCCCGCCGCCTAGGGTCGAACCCATGATCATCACCGTACCGGCGCCCCCGGAGCCCGCGCCACCCGAAAGAATCAAGATCTTCCGGGGCTCGCAAGAAACCACGCGGGAGCTTTCCGACCAATGAGGCGACGCTGATGGGGTGGACGGCCAAATTGGTCGCGGCCGGATTGACGGCCGCCGTCGCCGGGTCGACGGCGCCGGCGGCGTTT
>CAJWQN010000110.1 GCA_913045505.1 uncultured Rhodospirillaceae bacterium
AGATAGAGCCATTGATCGTCGGGCTCGGCGGCGTGGCTGAAGGTCAGCACGGCGGTGCCCTTGACGTCGCGCGGCCGGTCGAACACGGAGACGGATTTGTCGCCGTCGTCATGGACTTCCAGGGTCCGGCTGCGGAAGTGGCGGACGCTTTCGTCGCCATGGCGGTTGCGGAGCGTCATCGTCATCACGGTCTCGGAATCGCCGAACCCGGTGTCGGCCGCGTCGGCCTCGGTGGCGATTCGCAGGCCCTTCTCTTCCGCGGTCTCGGCCCAGGCCGGACCGCAAATCGGCGCCACAAGGAGCAGCGCGGCGAAGGCGGGGCGGATCATCGGCTCCTCCTATCGAGCAAGATCAACAGCGGCGGCAGGAACAGAAAATCGGCGGCGAGCGCGAACACCAGCGTGATCGAACTCAGCCAGCCGATATGGGAACTGGGCCGGTAGCCCGAGGTGCCGAGCACCAGGAAGCCGAGCACGAGGACCACGGTGGTCACCACCAGGGCGGTGCCGACCGTGTTGAAGGCGTAGCGCACCGCCGCCTCGGCATCCATTCCGTGCTCGCGCCGCGCGCGCAGATACTTGCTCAGGAAATGAACCGTGTCGTCGACCACGATGCCCAGGGTCATGGCGACGACGGTGGCGATGGCCAGGCCGACCTCCTGGACCGTGAACCCCCACAGCCCGAACGCCATGGCGACCGGAAACAGGTTGGGCACCAGGCTGATCAAGCCGATGCGCAGGCTGCGCAAGGCCACGATCAAGATGAACGAAATCAGCACCAGCGCCAGAATGCTGCCGCCGAGCATCGACTGGATATTGCGTTCCGAGAGGTTGGCGAAAATCATCGACAGGCCGCTGCCCGGAGTCGCCAGGTCGGCGGCGTTGGCGCCCAGCCAGTCCTGGGCCTTCGCCTCCATGCGCTTGAGCCCCATCGAGGTCTGGTTGGCCATGGTCACGACGAACCGGGTCGAGGATTTGGCGACGTCGATCTGATTGTTGAGGTCCAGCCCATAGGGCAGCGACATTTCGTACAGCAACAGATACTGAGCGGCCAATTCGCGACCCTCTGGAATCGTGTAATAGCCAGGATCGTCGCCGTGCATGTTCTTGTTCAGGCGCTTGATGGTGTCGCTGAGCGCGCTTACGTGGACCACCGTGGGCTGGGCGCGGTACCAGGAGGCGAAGGCGTCGAGCTTGGCCAGATACTCGGGATCGTTGATCCCGCCGTCTTCGCCCGCCGGCAATGAATATTCGATCGCCTGGAGGCCGGTGAGATTGTCGACGACGAAGTCGGCATGGATTCGATAGTCGTAGCGATGATCGAAATACTCGATGAAATTATCATCGAGGTCGATGCGCGACATGCCGGACGACACCAGGACGATCGCAACCAGGGTGCCGGCGAACAACGCGCGATGGCGGCCGATCACCAGACTGGCCAAACGATCCATCAACGGCGCCCGGGCAACATCGGGCCTGGCCTTGACCCTGATCGGCAGCACCGCCATCGCCGCCGGCAGAAATGTGACCGAAAACACGAACGCCATCATCATGCCGAACCCGATCATGTTACCGAGCTTCTGGAACGGCGGCGTATCGCTGAAATTGAGGACCAGAAAACCGATCGCCGTGGTCATGCTGGTGACGAAGACCGGCTGCATGTTGACCCGCAGCGACTCCACGATCGCCTCGGCCTTGGTGCGCCCGGCCCGCATTTCCTGATACAGAGTGATGAGAATGTGGACGCAATGGGCGACCGACAAGGTCAGCAGCAGGATCGGGGCCTTGATCGTGGTCGGATTGAGCGGCGTTCCCAACCACCCCGACGCGCCCAGCGAGACCAGCGAGGTCATCAAAATGACCAACATGGTCACGGCCGTTCCGAAAATCGCCCGCAGGGTCACCGCGAGAACGACCAGGGCGATTCCAAAAACGATCGGCCACAATGTCTTGAATTCCTTGAACGCCGCCGAACCGAACGCGGCATCGGCGGCGATCCCGCCCGACAGGTACACATCGATGTCGGGATGGGCGGCCTTGACCTCGGCGATCATCTTGGCGGCGTGGCGCATCGCATCGCCGACCGCGGCCGCGCCGTCTTCGCCCTTGAGCAGGTTGATCACGACCGCCGCGACATGGCCGCGCTCGGAAATCAGGCCGTTGACCAGGGTCGGCTCGTTGAGCGCGATCGTCCGAATTTCGGCCAGCGCGGCGTCGCCGAGTGTCTCGGCGTCGACCACCAGATCGCCGACCACCAGATCGTCGCCGTCGGCGCGGGTGTGTTGATAATTGATGATCGAATCGACCCGCAGCGAGCGCGGCATCTGCCACCCGGCGGCGGTCATCGTCTCGAGCGCCGACAGGCTGTCGCGCGTGAAAATATCGCCGTCACGGGGGGCAATCGCCAGGAGCAGAATATCGTTGCGGACATAGCGCTTTTCGAGCGCGTCGTAGACCACGACCTCGGGGTTGTCGGAGCTGAAATAGATCCGCAGGTCCTTCTCCAGGCTGAGGAATTTCATCCCGAACGCGACCGCCGCCAACCCGGCCAGGGTCGCCAGCAAGACCCACCAGCGATTGCGGACCACCCATTCCCCATAGGCGTATCGTTTGAGTGCCGCTGATGTTGAATCGGTCATCCCCGTCTCCGATAGTGTCGCGACACACAGGGCGGGCGACCCTGTTGTACGCACGTGGACAATACGCTAGCGTACGATCTAGCCATGACGCAACAGCAAAATATCGAACGCAACGTCGGTTTCTTGATTCACGATCTGGCACGGCTGATGCGGAAATCCTTCGATCGCCGACTGGAGCCCTTGGGCATGACTCGTTCTCAATGGTGGGTTCTGGCGTTCGTGTTTCGCCAGCAAGGCCTGACCCAATCGGAATTGGCCGACGTTCTCGACATCGGCAAGGTCGCCTTGGGCGGGCTGCTCGATCGACTCGAGGCCAAGAACTGGATCGAACGCCGGGCCGACGACAACGATCGGCGGATCAAACGGATTTATCTGGCGCCCCAGGCCACGCCGGTGATCAAAAGCATGACCAATCCGGCCCAGGACCTGATCGCCGACGCGCTGACCGGTTTGACGCCCACGCAACAAGCCGCGCTGACCGACATGCTATTGGTCGTGAAGAAGAACCTGACCGAGGATGATCCGGTCGCCGGCCGCGCCGGCTGAGGCGTGCCGCTTACAGCCCCGGCACGACCTTGCGGCGGAGGTGGTTGAGCAGGTCGATCTTGGTGATCAGGCCGAGGAAACGGCCGTCGTCCTCGATCACCGCGACCTGGTTGCGGGCGAAGATCGGCAGCAGGGCCTCGATCGGCGCGCCCGGATCCAGGATCGTCAGGTCGCGCACCATGTGATCGCGCACCTGATCGCCGAATGCCCGCTCCCGGCCGTAAACCGCGAGCAGCAGGTCCGATTCATCGATGATCCCCATCACGGACTCATCGCCCAGCACCGGGAGCTGCGAGATGTCGTAGAGTTTCATGCGCCCATAGGCGGTGAGCAGCGTGTCGTCCGGGGCCAGCACCACGGCCGCGTGCTCGGCATGTGGGCGGGAAATCAGATCGCGCAAATCGCCGTGGCGCGGCCGGTCGAGGAAGCCGTGATCGAGCATCCAGTAATCGTTGAACATCTTCGACAGATATTTGTTGCCGCTGTCGCAGACGAAGGTGACCACGCGCTTGCGCTCGGTCTGAGCCCGGCAATAGCGGAGCGCCGCCGCGATCAGCGTCCCCGAGGACGAGCCGGCCAGAATCCCCTCCCTGCCCAGCAGATCGCGGGCGACGGCGAACGCCTCGCGATCCGGGATCGTGAACCCTCGGCCTACCAGGCTCAGATCGCAAATGTCGGGAACGAAGTCCTCGCCGATACCCTCGACCAGCCACGACCCGGCTTTCCCGATGGCGCCGGTGCGGAGATAATCGACCAGCACCGAACCTTCGGGATCGGCCAGCACCATCTCGACCTCGGGCGCGGTCCGCGCGAAAAAACGACCGAGTCCGGTCAGAGTGCCGCCCGTGCCGACGCCGCAGACCACCGCGTCAACGTCGTGCTCCATCTGCCGCCATATTTCGGGACCGGTGCCCTCTTCATGAGCCAATACATTAGCCGGGTTTGAGAACTGATTGACAAAACATGCGTTTTCGTCTTTTTCAGCAAGCCGAATGGCGGTATCGTGGTAATAGTCAGGGTGGCCCTTGCCGACATCGGAACGGGTCATCACGACCTCGGCACCCATCGCGCGAAGATGGAAAATCTTTTCCTGGCTCATCTTATCGGGGACGACGACGGTCAGGCGGTAGCCTTTCTGGCTCGCCACCAAGGCCAGGCCGAGGCCGGTGTTGCCGGCGGTCGCCTCGATCAGCCGGCCGCCGGGCCGAAGATCGCCGGCCCGCTCCGCCGCATCGACCATCGCCAACGCGGTCCGATCCTTGATCGAGCCGCCGGGATTCTGGTTTTCGAGCTTGACGAACAGGCCGCAGGGGCCGGTCTCGAACGAGCCGAGCGCGACCATCGGCGTATCGCCGATCATGTCCAGGACGTTCCCGAATGGCGCCATGGTAGCCACCCGGCCCTCAACAGGCGAGCGAGCCAAGCGCTTGCAGTAGATCCTCGATCAGGTCCTCGGGGTCCTCGAGCCCGACCGACAGGCGCACCAGGCCGTCGGTGACACCGGCGCTCACCCGTTCCGCGGGCGTCAGCATCCGATGGGTGGTGGTGGCGGGATGGGTGATCAGGGATTTGGAATCGCCCAGATTGTTCGAGATATCCACCAGATCCAGGGCATTCATGAACTTGAAGGCGGCGTCCTTGCCGCCGGCCAGGTCGAAGCTCACCACGGTGCCGCCGCGCCGCATCTGTCGTTGAGCGAGCCGATATTGGGGATGACTCCCATGGCCCGGATAGAGAACCCGGCCAACGGCGGGCTGTTCGAGCAGGATTTCGGCGATTTCCTCGGTGGAATCGCATTGGCGCGCGACCCGCAGGTCCAGGGTCTCCAGACCCTTGAGCAGCACCCAGGCGTTGAACGGTGACAGCGCGGGTCCGGTGTGGCGCATGAACGGCTCCAGATGATCGGCGCGGAACGCCGCGTCGCTCAGCACCACCCCGCCCAGGCAGCGGCCCTGGCCGTCGATATGCTTGGTCCCCGAATAGACCACGATATCGGCGCCCCATTCCAATGGGCGCTGGAGAACCGGCGTCGAGAACACATTGTCGATGACGACCTTGGCGCCGACCTCATGGGCCAGTTCCGAGACCGCGGCGATGTCGATCAACTCGAGCGACGGGTTGGACGGTGTCTCGAAGAAGATGCATCTGGTCTCGGGCCGAAGTGCGGCCCGCCATTGGTCGAGATCGGGACCATCGACCAGGGTCGTCTCGATGCCGTAACGGGGCAGAATTTGGGTGACGATATAGAAGCAGGAGCCGAACAGCGCCCGCGACGACACCACATGATCGCCGGTTCGCAATTGACACATCAGGGCAGCGAACACGGCGGCCATGCCGCTGCCGGCGGCGAACCCGGTCGCGGTGCCCTCCAGCAACGCCATCCGGCGCTCGAACATGGTCACCGTCGGGTTGCCGTAGCGCGAATAGACATAGCCCGGTTGGTCGCCCTTGAACCGTGCTTCGGCTTGCTCGGCGTCGTCGTATACGAAGCCCGAATTCAGATAGAGGGCCTCGCTGGTTTCCCCGTGAAGCGAACGCCGGGTCCCGCCCCTGACCAATCGGGTTTGGGGACGCCACAACCGTTCATGGTGATGCGGCTCCGGCTCAGTATGGATATCCATGGCCGCGTCCCGCTCAGCCCTGGGTCCAGGGCAAGCCCTCGGCTTTCCAACCGCCGCCGCCGCCGCGGTGGCCCTTGCCGTCGTGCCCGCCCTCGAACCCGTCGGATACATTGTAGCAATGGGCATAACCCCGCCGGGACATGGCGATGGCGGCGGCGCGCGAACGGGCGCCGGACCGGCACAACAGGAGCACGGTCGCGTTCCGGGCGATGCCCAACCGGTCCAGGGCGCCGACGAAATCCGGATTCACGGACATGTCCGGGTAGTGCTGCCACGGGACCAGCACCGGCGCCTTGCCGACCGCTTCCAGATTGGGCACGCCGACATAGTTCCATTCCGCGTCGGTACGCACATCGATCAGAACCGCGTCCTTCTCGGCACCCAGCATGTCCCACGCCTGGCGCGGGGTCACGTCACCGGCGTAACCATTCGCGGTCGCGATTTCAGCGTCAGTCATTCGTCGCCCATTTGGCTTTGTGGATGCCGCATTCGGTCTTTTCCGCGTTGGCCCAGCGTCCGCTGCGCGGCGGCTCACCGGAGGCCACCTTGGCGGTGCAAGGCCGGCAGCCGATCGACGGATAGCCCGATCCGGCCAACGGATGCGCCGGCAGTCTGCGCCGGGCGAAGGCATCGCGCAACTGCTCGGCCGTCCACCGGGCGAGTGGGTTGATCTTGACCCGGTCGTCCTCGGCCTCGACCGTTGGCAGGCCGCTTCGCAAGGCGCAGTGGAATCGCTTGCGGCCCGATATCCAGGCATCGAACCCGACCAGCGCACGCGCCAGGGGCCTCACCTTGAGAAGGTCGCAGCAGCGGTCGGGGTCGCGCCGCCAGAGGTCGCCGTCGGGGTCCTGTGCGAGGCGGTCGTCCGCTTCGGGCGTCACCGAGCGAACATCGGTGAGGCCGAGATGGGCGACCAGCCGATCCCGATAGGCCAGGGTCTCCTCGAAATGCTTGCCGGTTTCGAGAAAGATGATCGGCGTCGCCGGATCCACCTGCGCGATCAGATCCAGCAGCACCGCCGATTCGGCGCCGAACGACGCCACCGCCGCTATTCCACCTGGAAATTCGCGCTCGATCGCGGCGCGGATCAAAGCCTGCCCATCGAGGTTCCCGTACCGGCCCAGAATCGACCGGGCGCGGGCCTCGGCGTCCGGCTTCCGCGCGGCGTGGCGGAGCGCACCGATCGGAGGCCGGCCGTCGGATGCCGGTTGATAGGAACAACCAATTTCCGACATCGACTCGAGCCATGCGTCGAGCGGGCTGTCGTCATCGACCTCGAAGGCGTCGAATCCACAGCGGTGCATGAACTGGACCTGGTCGCGCAACACGTCGCCGACCGCGCGCAGCTCGCCCCGAAAGCCGAAACGCTCGCGTAGCAGACGGGCGTGGGAGTAGGACCGGCCGTCGCCGAACTCGGGAAATTCCAGGGCCACGACCTCGAACCGTTCCAGCCGATCGCGGATCGCTTCCGGCGACTGATCGCTCTTCATCCTGATCCCGAGACCGCCGTTGCGCCCCTGCCACTGCTCGGGCTCGCCCAGCCAGCGGTCGAGGGGCAGGATCGCGGGTCGATCGTCGGGCACCGGGGCGTCGCCATCGACCGTGACCCATGGATCGTCGGCGATCCGCCCGTGCTTAATGAGTGGCATAGAGAGTCTCCTTGAACGGTGTCTGGCCGACCCGGCGATAGGTCTCTAGGAACGACTCCCCGTCCCGGCGCAACCCGACATAAGTGGTGACGATATCCTCGACCGCGTCGACCACCCTCGCGCCCGAAAACGCGGGCCCGATGATGGTGCCGATGGCGGCGTCGGTCTCGGCGCTGCCGCCGAGGGTGATCTGGTAGTACTCCTCGCCCCGACGATCGACGCCGAGGATGCCGATATGGCCGGCATGATGATGGCCACAGGCGTTGATGCAGCCAGAAATCTTGAGCTTGAGCGCGCCGACGTCGTACTGGCGGGCAAGATCGGCGAAGCGGGTCGAGATGCGCTGGGCGACCGGGATCGACCGGGCCGTGGCCAGCGCGCAATAATCGAGCCCCGGGCAGGCGATGATGTCCGAAATCAAACCGGCGTTGGCCGTCGCCAGGCCGTCCGCGCCCAGCCCCAGCCAGAGATCGTACAGTGACTCTTGGCGGACATGAGCCAACACCAGGTTCTGCTCGTGGGTGACGCGAATCTCGGCGAAGCTGTGCCGCTCGGCCAAATCCGCGATCGCGTCCATCTGTTCGGCGGTCGCGTCGCCGGGAATGCCGCCCTCCGGCTTGAGCGAGACGGTGACGATCGCGTAGCCAGGCTGGCGATGGGGCGCGACATTGGTTCGCGCCCAGGCGGCGAACCCGGGATCAGCCGCCTTCGCCGCCTCGAACTCCAGCGATTCCGCGGCCAGGTCCTGATAGGGCGGGGGCGCGAAATGGGCCTCGATGCGGGCCACCTCGTCCGGCACCAGGTCCACGGCGCCGTCGCGGGTGTGCCGCCATTCGTCTTCGACCAGGGCGGCGAACCGCTCCGGCCCTTCGGCCTGGACCAGAATCTTGATCCGCGCCTTGTAGATGTTGTCGCGCCGGCCGAGCATGTTGTAGACGCGCAGGATCGCCTCCAGATACGACAGCAGATGGCGCTTGGGCAGAAACCGGCGGATGGGCACGCCGATCACCGGCGTGCGCCCCTGGCCGCCCCCGACGAAGACCTCGAAGCCGGTCGCACCGTCACCATCCCGGCGCATGATCAGGCCGATATCGTGAAATCGCACCGCCGCCCGATCGACCGGCGCCCCGGTGACCGCAATCTTGAACTTGCGCGGCAGGAACGAAAACTCGGGATGCAGGGTCGACCATTGGCGGATGATCTCGCAAGTGACGCGCGGGTCCTCGATCTCGTCGGCCGCGACGCCGGCGAAATGATCGGCGGTGGTGTTGCGAATGCAGTTGCCGCTGGTCTGAATCGCGTGCATCTCGACCTCGGCCAACCGCTCCAGCATGTCGGGGACGTCCTCGAGCCGCGACCAGTTGAACTGCAGGTTCTGGCGGGTGGTGAAGTGGCCGTAGCCCTTGTCATAGCGGCGCGCGATGTCGGCCAGG
>CAJWQN010000111.1 GCA_913045505.1 uncultured Rhodospirillaceae bacterium
ATAGTCACGCCGTGCTCCGGCCTCGAGCACCAACTCGAAGCCATCATCGTGATCGGGCAGGCTGTCTTCACTCAGCGCGGCCAACTCCTCCACCATCTCCGCCAGCCAAAGATTGGCCTTTCCACCCGGCCGCGCGATGCGCTTTAGGCTTTCCGCCGGTTCATCGACACTGAAGACAAGGCCCGACGGATGACTGATGACCGCTTCGAACAGTTCATCACCGGCCGATGCCGTCTTGCCGGTGAACCCGGCCCGCGCCACGGAATCGGGAAATTTCCGAGCGCAAATATGGGCTGACAACCACAACCCAACCGCGTTGCCCCCATTGTCGGGCAACACCGGGCCAAGGGTGCGGTGCAGGGCATGAATGGGATAAGCGGCGATTTTCGGATTTTCCTTCATCGCCGCGAAAAAGGCCGGAGCGAAATCCGCGCGCCGGTTCAGGGCTAGGTCCGCGAGTTCGGCAAGTTCATCTGAGTCGAACACCCCGATTTCTTCCAGCAGGCGCGAATGGATTTCCGATTCCGGCAGCGTTCCCGGCAAGGGTGCCATCAGGGGGCGGCGCAAATGGAAGAAGTTCTTGGGGAACTCGAAATTGAAGAATGTCGCTTCCCACTTTTCATATTGCGATGATGCCGGAAGCACATAGTCAGCCAACATCGCCGTTTCCGTCATCGCGACGTCAACCACCACGAGGAACTCGAGTGCCGAGAGCGCTTCGCGCATGCGCCGGGAATCCGCCAGCGAATGGGCCGGATTGGCGGTTTCCACGAACATCGCGCGGAAGCGGTTCGGGTGATCGGATAGGATTTCATCCACCAGCAGATTGCAGGGAATGAGATCCCCCAGAATTCGCCCCCCCGTCACCGGCGACAGCGGGAACCGGACGCCGTCGCCGCCCGCCTCCGGCGTCTCCTTGGTTTTCGAATAGATCGGGACGAGGGCGGTCGGAACATTGGCGCCGCCATGATTGGCGAAATTTCCGGTCACCAACACCAGCAAGCCATTCAAATAGCTGCACAATGTGGAATTGGGCGCCATTTCAACGCCCAGATCTTCGTAGAGCGACATGCTTTCGGCCGTGGCCATGCGCCGCGCGGCTCGGCGGATCAGTTCGCCATCGAGCCCGGCGATGCCGGCATATTCATCGACATCGATCTCATTGAACAAAGCCAGGGTCGCGGCCCGGCCTTCGGCATGAGCGGCCAGGAATTTGTGATCGAACAGGTCTTCCTGGACGATCACGGCCAGCAGGGCGGACAGGCACCAGGCATCGCGTCCGGGCTTCACCTGCAGGTGATAATCGGCGAGTTCGGCGGTTTCCGTGCGCTTGGGATCAATCACCACCATCGACCGGTTTTCGTCTCGCGCGATCTGGCGCAAGACCGCGCGGGCCCGTTGGATGCCATTCGACTGCCAGGGGTTCTTGCCGACAAAAACGGCCACTTCACAACTTTCGAAATCGCCATGCCAGTTGGCGCCGAACATGCGCTGGTTCACCCAGGCCATGCCGGTTTTTTCCTGAGCCAGCGCATTGGAACGATATTTGATACCAAGCGCCTGGCGCAATCCGGTGGCGTAGAGTCCGGGCAGGTGATTGCCCTGGCCGCCGCCGCCGTAATACATGATCTTGTCGCCACCGAAATCGTCGCTGATGGCCACGAATTTCTCGGCGATTTCACGAATGGCGGTGGACCAGTCGATCTCCTCGAAGGTGCTGTCGGGCCGCCGCCGCAGCGGCGCGCGAAGTCGGTCACGGCCATTCTGATAGAAATCGATTTGCAGGGCCTTGTTGCAGGTATAGCCCTTCGATGCCGGGTGATCCTTGTCGCCCTTGACCCGGGCGATATGGCGTCCGCCGTCATCGAGCTGCACGGCCAGTCCGCAATTGGTGTGACAGAGGATGCAGGCGGTCCTATGCCATGGCTTCGTTGATGTTTCCGGCATGAAATTTTCCCTGTTGACGAGTATATAGCCAGTTTAGCGGCAAACATTCAGCGAAGCCATGTGCACCGATTGGGGTAATGTCAGATCAACGGGTTCTGAGCCGGTTGATCAGAAACGGTCGGACTCTCACACGCCGAATTGACGCCACTCGGTCAGAGCGGCGGAGCGGCTGTCCTTGAAAATGTCTCGATGGTTTGGAGGACGGTCAGGGTTGAAATGAGTGTGGGCCGAGGCGTGAGCGGCGGCGAATTTCCGGACGGTCTTCACATCCCTGAACCTTGCCATCGCCGGCTCTCGTCATCGGAACGGCGGGTGTGAATTTTCGGCTCGATTGTTGGGCCATTTGCTCTGACAATGCCCGATCATGTTCCGCGCGCGCGATCGCCCCGTCGATCCGCTCAATCGTCGCGATATCAGAAAGGGTGTCGATTCGCTTCAGGGCCGAGTGCGTGAATCTGGTGTTCCTCGGAGAACACGTGCACGTAAAGGTTTGCCAGCCAATACTTGCCTTCCTGTGTGACCCTGAGGAAGTCACAGGCGGGGCCCAGGTACGGGTTGACCGTGTTCCAATAGAAGGCGGGATAGGTGGTGCGCAGGTCGGCGGCGGTTCTGACGCCTAGTTGCTCCGCCATGCCGGTCTCCTGGAACTCCGTGAACAGCGCCGAAATCCGCCGCATATGATAGATGTCAGCCATCTGCCCGATGAAATCGGCGGCGCGCACCAATCCCGGATAGTCGTCGGCGGCTTGCGATTCCTTGTCATCGGCGAAGGGAAAGCGGGTCCGCTCGATATTGGCGCAAACCACGTCGGCGTCGACGATGTCGTGATTGCCAAAACGTTCCAAGATGAAACGCTTGCTGCGGTCCACGTGGTAGTCGGTGAGCGCGGCGTCGGTCGCGCCCGGCAACAGCGTGACGATCCGATTGCTTGAACCGACGGTATAATGCCCGTCCCGGTCGCCGCTACAGACGCCGCGTACGTATCCGATGTCGTGGCACAACAAGGCAATCACGAAATTAAGCCAGTCGCGCGGCGTCACCCCGCCCTGGATCAGATGCTTGCCCTTGAGAATCTCCTGGCCGACCTCGGCGACCATGATGGTGTGGCGAACGTCGTGATAGGCGGCATCGGAATTGGTGATGACCTCGAGCGCCATGCGCCCGACATAGGACAGGATGCCGGGATAATCGGGTTCGAGCTTGCCATAGGCGCGATCGTAGGTCGAGCGAAGCCGTTCCACATAGGCGTCGATGACCAGTTCCGTTGGATTGAACACGTCCGCGGTCTCCACTGGGCGATTCCGACCGACCGGTGCCAAGGGCGCCGTGGCCGACCGGCAATCATCTCATCCAACATTCCCCAGATGAACGCTGGCTCCGAGCGTCAGTGTAGTCATTTGCGGCTCCCTTCGGCAATCTGGAACTCTCCGAGGACCGCCGTCCACGGATATCACCGGCACGAAGGGCCCTGTCAGGACAAATCGGCTTGAGACGTGTGGAGCGACTCTGTAGCCTCCGGCGATCTTCGCAGGCTGATGCGGGTTTGTCTGACAATACCGCGACCAAGGCTATCGGTGATCCGGTTGATCGGTATGGTGGAGATGGCCAATGGCCAAACGGGTGAAAAGGGACGCGGGCAAGGCGGCGGTGCCGCCGACCGAGGCCGATCCGGTTGTGGTCGAGGCGGCGGCGGGGGAACCGCCGGCGGCCGCGGGGACGCCGCCCGGGCCCGAGCCGACGTTCGCGCTGACCGGGTCGCGTCAGCTGCCGAACTGGATGGCGGAGCAGCGCTTGAGCCTGGCCTTCACCACCTATCAGGCGGGCAAGCTGTTCCTGATCGGCCTGCAACCCGACGGCCGGCTGTCGGTGTTCGAGCGCACCTTCAACCGCTGCATGGGCCTGTGGTCCGACGGCCAAGATCTGATCATGTCGTCGCTCTATCAGCTGTGGCGGTTCCACAATGCCCTGGCGCCCGGCACTGCCCATGACGGCTATGACCGGCTCTACGTGCCCCAGCTCGCCTACACCACCGGCGACCTCGACATCCATGACCTCACCGTCGACGGCGCCGGGCAAATCCTGTTCGTCAACACCCTGTTCAGTTGCCTGGCCACGGTCAGCGGTCGGCACAGCTTCACGCCGGTCTGGCAACCGAGCTTCATCACCCGGCTCGCCGCCGAGGACCGCTGTCATCTCAACGGGATGGCCATGGACGGCGGCCGGCCGCGCTATGTCACCGCGGTCAGCCAGAGCGACGTCGCCGACGGCTGGCGCGACCGGCGCCGCGACGGCGGCTGCGTGATCGACGTGGCGAGCGGAGAGGTGGTAGTCTCGGGCCTGTCGATGCCCCATTCGCCCCGGCTCCACAAGGGCATTCTGTATCTGCTCGATTCCGGCAACGGCTATTTCGGCAAGGTCGATCCGGCCGCGGGCAAGTTCGAGCCGATCGGCTTCTGTCCCGGCTACGCGCGCGGGCTGTGCTTCGCGGGCGATTTCGCCATCGTCGGGCTGTCGAAGCCACGTGGGTCGCCGACCTTCTCCGACCTCGCCCTCAGTGACGAGCTCGCGGCCAAGGACGCCGAGCCGCGCTCGGGCGCGATGGTGATCGATCTCAGGACCGGTGATGCGGTCCACTGGCTCCGGACCGAGGGCATCGTCGAGGAGATCTACGACGTGGTCGCGCTTCCCGGCGTCATGCGGCCGATGGCGCTGGGCTTCAAGACCGACGAGATTCGCCGTTTCCTGACCATCGGCGAGCAGATCGCGGAGGCCGATGCGGCGCCGACGGCGGCCAAGGCCGCCGGCCAGCCGGCCGATCGATGACCGCCCTGGGTCGGCGACGGATCGGCGGCCCCTTGTCGGATCAAGCACTGGTCCCCGGGAGCCCGGCCGCTGTCGGCCGAGCGTGATACGCATTTGTCCTCGGTGCCCAATATCCTGTTCTCGACCACCCGGATGTGGAACTGCGGCGACGATTTCATCCTGTTCGGGGTCTGCGACCTGGTCGAGTCGATCCTGCCCCAGTGCAATTTTCTGATCTACAACCGGAATCCGGAGCTCCACAGCACCCGTGTCCATTACGACCGGGTCACGGTGCGGCGGCCAAATCACGCGGAGCCGGTCACGGTTAATTTGGCCCAGGCGCTCAAGGGTATTGTCGGACGGTTCGACAATTCCTGGCGGCCCGGTTTCGACCTGTCCAACGTCCACCGTTGTATCTTCGCCGGCACCCCGGAATGGGCCGGTCAGATGGTGGCGCCGTTGGTCGAGGCTCTGCTGAAGACCGATCTGCCGGTTGCCTATCTCGGGCTCGGCACCTTCGAGAAACGCCAGCATTTGAGGTTCGAGGGACTGCCCGAAGAGGATCGAATCCTTCTGGGTCGCGCCCAACTGGTCACGGCACGGGACGACGCCACCCTTGGTCTGTTGGCTCCGGTCGGTGCCGAACTCCTGCCCTGTCCGGCGCTGTTCGCCGCGCCCAAGGCCCATCGGCGCAAGGGCCCGGAACGGATCGCGCTCTGCATGCAGGGCGCCGAGGCGAGCAATCCGCAAAAGACGGGGCGAGACACCCACGACTACTGCGCCGCCTTGTTCAGGGCCTTGGCCGAGCGCTACGACTGCACCCTGGTTTGCCATTACATCGACGAAGTGGCGGAGCTCGACAGCCTGTTCGAGGGTCGGATCCCGATCCGGTTCTCCTACGATCCGCGCGACTATGCGGCGTTTTACGAGTCCTGCGATCTGACCGTGACGACCCGTGTCCATGGCGCCGGGCTTTGCGCCGCGCTCGACGTTCCGGCGATCGTGATCGCCCATTCGGCCCGGTCGGCGACCGCGAAAGGGTTTCTGTCCGAACTCATCGACATCGAACGGACATCGGTGAGCGCCGCGACCGAAATCATCTCGACGTTTCCGGTCGAACGGCGTTCGCGCCAGATCATCGCCCATAAGGCGGCCGCCAAGCGGCGTTATCTGGCGCTGCTCGAGCCATTTCTGACCGAGCCCACGGCACGGGTCGGGAGCGCGACATTCTCGCTGGCGGTGAGGCATTATCGCTCCGGTGAGATGGATCAGGCGGCCGCCGCCTTCGATCGGGTCCTGCGCGCAACGCCGGAACATGCGGAGAGCTTGCATTACCGCGGGCTGATCGCGGCCGCGCGCGGACAGTTCGAAGAGAGCGCCGCTTTGTTGCGCCGGGCGATCGAAGCGGCGCCCGAGCAAGCGGCGATACGGTCGAGTCTCGGACGGGTGCTGCGCCACTCGGGCGACTTCGCCGCCGCCGTGGATGCCTCTCGATCGGCGGTGGAGGCGGCCCCCGACGACCCGGATATCCTGAACGAACTCGGAATCAGCCTTCTCAAACTCGGCGAGACCGACGCCGCGATCGCCGCCTTGCGGCGGGTCATACGCATCGCGCCCGAGTCACCGGAAGCGCATACCAATCTTGGCCAAGCGCATCTGCAAGCCGGCGATTTCGAAGAAGGGTGGCCCGAATATGCTTGGCATTATCAGTCCGCCCGACACCGGGAAAATCAGCGCGTCGCCGCCAAACCGTTATGGGACGGTTCGGCCTTGCGGGGGCGCCGCCTTCTGGTCCATGCCGAGCAGGGCTACGGCGATACCATCCAGTTTGCCCGTTTTGCCGGCATGATCGGCGCGGACGGCGAGCGGGTCGTGCTCGAATGCGAGCGACCCTTGGCGCGCCTGATGGAAAGCCTGGAAGGGATCGAACGGGTGATTCCGGCCGGGACGCGGCTGCCGGATTTCGATCTTCAATGCCCGCTGATGAGGCTGCCCCTGGTCCTCGGCACGACATTGGACGGGCTGGTCAACAAGGTGCCCTATCTCAGGCCGCCCACGGATGCGGTGGCGCGCGCCGCCGCCCGCATCGAGCAAGGCCACGGTCTGAGGGTCGGTTTGGCCTGGGCCGGCAGCCCGGCGTTTGCCGGCGACAATTTGCGCTCGCCCGGATTCGATGCGGTGGCGCCACTACTTGAACTCGACGGAATTCGCTTTTTCGGCCTTCAACACGATCCCGGGCGCCGGCAGGCCGACGGCCACCCCGCCGCCGACAAAATGACCCGGTTCGATCCCGGCGATTTCGCCCAGACCGCCGCCCTGATGATGGCGATGGATTTGATCATCGCATCCGATTCGGCGCCGCTGCATCTCGCCGGCGCCCTGGGGCGGCCGGTCTGGGGACTGCTCGGATTCGCCCCCGACTGGCGCTGGCTGCGCGATCGGTCGGACAGCCCCTGGTATCCGACCATGCGCCTCTATCGCCAACCCCAATCCGGCGACTGGCCCGAAGTGGTTGGCCAAGTCGCAAGCGAACTTCAAGCTTGCGCCGCCGACGACCAAAGCCAGCTCTTGCCGCGTCGGCACTCGCCATATTCGCCGTTGGCCTGATCGGACTGGGTATCTCGCGGCGGCGATTGCCCGGTAAGATCACCGGCGTTATTCCCCATCAAAGTAAGGTATCAACGGCGGCGCAAAATCAGTCCATCGGGGCGGCGCAAGACGAGGGCATGGCGTGTGGCGTCCAGAATCTTCTGCAAATAGGCGTGCCATGGCCACCAAATCTCGGCGAGATTCTTGCAGAGCTATTTGTATAGGACCCAAAATTTCCCGTCGGAGCCGCCACTCACCCAGGTCCGGAGTCAGGGTTGGAGCGGTCGCCCCCGACCGGCGCCTGGTTGGGCGATTTCATGTCACGAGCCGCCATTCCGACGGACCTACCGTCGGATCACGATCCGGCGATCGTCGCTCCTCTTGCGCGCGTCTCGGGAATTCCCTCCTGATCAGGCCCGGGCGCGCGAGCTGGGCCCGGAACCAAACTTTTTAACCTCCGATCACGCCGCCGGCAACGGGACCCGGGCGTGGTTTCCCCGCCGCCCGTGCTCGGTATACTGCGCCGGACATGATCGCGTTCGTGATCCGGAGGCTGGTGCAGGCCGGGTTCGTCATGCTGGCGGTGGCGCTGGTGGCGTTCTCGTTGTTTGCCTATGTCGGCGATCCGATCAGCAATATGGTCGGCCAGGATACCTCGATGGAGGATCGCGAGCGGCTGCGCGAGGATCTGGGGCTCAACGACCCGGTGGTGGTCCAGTTCGCGCGCTTCGTGGCCAACGCGGCGCGGGGCGAGTTCGGGCTGTCTTATCGCCATGGCCGGCCGGTGGCGGATTTGATCGCCGAGCGCTTGCCGGCGACCGTCGAACTCAGCCTGGCCGCGGCGCTGCTGGCCCTGTTCGCAGGGGTGCCGATGGGGGTCTACGCGGCACTCCGGCCGCGAAGCCTGCTCGCCAAGCTGTTCCTGGTGATCTCGCTTATCGGCGTCTCGCTGCCGACGTTCCTGATCGGCATTCTGCTGATCCTGGCGTTTTCGGTGACCCTGGGCTGGCTGCCCTCGTTCGGCCGCGGCGAGGTGGTCGCTCTCGGCGGCTGGACCACCGGGTTGCTCACCGCGAGCGGCCTCAAGGCGCTGGTGCTGCCGGCGATCACGCTGGGGCTGTTCCAGATGACCCTGATCATGCGTCTGGTGCGGGCCGAGATGCTGGAGGTGCTGCGCACCGATTACGTCAAGTTCGCGCGCGCCCGCGGGCTCGGCTCCCGCGCGATCAATTTCGGCCATGCGCTGAAGAACACCCTGGTGCCGGTGATCACCATCATCGGCCTTCAGTTCGGCTCCATCATCGCCTTCGCGATCATCACCGAATCGGTGTTCCAGTGGCCGGGGATGGGGCTGCTGTTCCTGCAAGCGATCGATTTCGTCGATGTGCCGGTGATGGCCGCCTATCTGGTGATGGTCGGCCTGTTCTTCGTGGGCATCAACCTGATCGTGGACCTGCTTTATTTCGCGGTCGATCCCCGACTCCGGATCGTGCGCGGCCAGGGGGCGGGACATGGCGGGGGGCTTTGGGGGGGGGGG
>CAJWQN010000112.1 GCA_913045505.1 uncultured Rhodospirillaceae bacterium
CTGTTCCAGGTCAATGTCGAGGAAGGCCGGCATTTGTGGGCGATGGTCTACCTGCTCCACGCCCATTTCGGCCGCGACGGGCGCGAGGAAGCGGAAATGATGCTGGAGCGCCATTCCGGCGATCCCGACCGGCCACGCATCCTTGGCGCCTTCAACGAAAAGACGCCGGACTGGCTGTCGTTCTACATGTTCACCTATTTCACCGACCGCGACGGCAAATATCAGTTGGCGGCGCTGGCCGAATCCGCCTTCGACCCGCTGGCCCGAACCTGCCGGTTCATGCTGACCGAGGAGGCCCACCACATGTTCGTGGGCGAAACCGGGGTCGGACGGGTGGTCGCGCGTTGCTGCGAGCTGATGCGCGCCCATGACACCGACGATGTGCGTCGCCATGGTGGCATCGATCTGGCCACCATCCAGCGCTACATCAACTTCCATTACTCGGTGTCGCTCGACCTGTTCGGCCAGGAGCGCTCGACCAATGCCGCCGGCTATTACACCACCGGCCTCAAGGGCCGCTACCAGGAGGCCAAGATCGACGACGACCATCGTCTGGCCGACAAGACCGAGACCGTGGCCGATGTCGTCGATGGCGCGCCCGGCACAATCGAGGCGCCGGCGCTGAGGGTGCTCAATGAGCGCCTGCGCGAGGATTACATCACCGACTGCGCCCGCGGCCTGGCGCGCTGGAACAAGATCATCGCCGAGGCCGGCATCGATACCCGCCTCGCCCTGCCCCACCGGGCCTTCAATCGCCAGATCGGCGTCTTCTCGGGCCACCGGTTCAGCCCCGACGGCGCGCTGCTCGGCGAATCCGAATGGCGGGCCCGGGTCGACGACTGGCTGCCCAGCGAGGACGACCGCGCCTTCGTCATCGGCCTGATGGCCCCGGTCACGGCGCCGGGCCAGATCATGGGCTGGATCGCGCCGCCGGCGCGAGGGATCAACGGCCGGCCGTTCGAGTTCGACTATGTGCGCCTGGCCTGAAGCCGGGCCGCCACGCAGCCCCCGTACCTGCCCGCGCCTTTCGCTGCCCGCGACGCGGAATCCCTGGCCGCGCCGATCGCCGGCCACGGCCGCCGCCGACCGCACCGTCGCCGCGCTGTCGCCGCGCTGATGAAGGATAGCGCCTCGGGCAGATACTGAACCTGGGCACTGGGCTGTCCGAAGGTCCCCATTGCCCGACAACCCTCGCCAACCAATATCGCCACTTTGATCACGTTGTATGGCTGGTCGGCATCGGTCTATACATCTCAATTGCTCTCGCCCAGGAAATTTGGGCTGAACAAGATTCCGACACGGACGAACGCTGGGATGCCGGTTCTCCTGACACATGTTGTTCTGAAAAATTATAAGAGCATCGCCGAATGCAAGGTGGAATTGGGCGAGCTGGCAGTGATCGTTGGCCAGAACGGGTCCGGGAAGAGCAACTTCATCGACTCCTTGAGACTGGTATCAGATGGGCTCGGTACCACACTCGAATATGCGATCCGCCAGCGCGGCGGGATCGGTGAAGTTCGCCGACGGTCGAGCGGACACCCCAATCATTTCGCGATCAGCCTCGGCGTCCAACTCGGCACCGGACATGACGCGCATTTCGCGTTCGAGGTCGGAGCACGACCGGAAGGGGCATTCCAGGTTCAGCGCGAGCAATCCCGGATTTCGCGCGACGGCATGGACACGTCGTTCTACAAAATCGAGAATAGCCGTTTGGTAACAGCGAGCCAGGATCTGGCAGTATCGCCAAGAGTTGCATCCGACCGTTTGTTCCTAACCTCGGTGTCGGGAACTGAAGCATTTCGGCCACTTTTTGATGCGCTCTCGACCCTGGGCTTTTACAACATAGACCCAGGTGCGATCCGCGAGCCCCAACCCCATGACAGAGGCGAAAAGCTGGATCGATCGGGTTGGAATCTGGCCGCGGTCGTCAAGCGGCTGAAAGATGAAAATCCAAGTGCTCTGGACCGAATACAGCAGTATCTCCGTCAAATCGTGCCCGGCATTGAAGCCGTCTATTATGAAGGGTTGGGTCCACGTCAGACGCTGGCATTCCGCCAACGAGTAAAGAACCAAAAGTATCCTTGGCGGTTCTATGCATCGGCGATGTCGGATGGCACCTTACGATCCCTTGGCGTCCTCACTGCTCTCTACCAGTCGGTCGGTCGGAAGGGTGGGCCTACGCCACTGATCGCGATCGAAGAACCGGAGGCCACCGTGCATCCGGGAGCTGCGGCAATCATTATGGATGCTCTCCTGGAAGCGTCAAGGACCGAGCAGGTCATCATGACGACCCACAGTCCCGATCTGCTCGATCACGAAGACCTAGACAGCGCCAGCATTCTGGCGGTCAGGAATATCGACGGCGAGACAATTTTGGCGCCGATTGATCAAGCGTCCGTCACCTCGATCCAGGATGACCTGTTTACGCCTGGCGAACTTTTGCGAAGTGGCCAGCTCGAACCGGACGACGGGAAGGCAACAGGTTCGCTTCGGCAATCCGATTTGTTCGAACGGCTTTAGGCCGTGCTGCGCAGCATTTATCCTATCGTCGAAGGTCACGGCGAGGTGAAGGCGGTTCCCGTGCTGCTGAGACGGTTTGCGTACGAAGTCCACGACAATCAGGAATTCTATCCATTCCCGCCACATCGCATTCCGCGCGGGCAAATCATGGCCGCCAATCAACTCGAGAAAGCCGTGGAATTGGGCGCAAGAAAGGTTCACCAACGTGGTGGCGGCGCAATATTGGTTCTGATCGACGCCGATAGCGACTGTCCAGCGGAGATCGGGCCAAGCATTCTGGAGAGAGTTCGTAAAGCACGGCCGGACGTCGCGGCAAGCGTTGTCGTCGCCAAAGCCGAGTACGAGGCGTGGTTCTTGGCGTCAGCCCGCTCATTGAGAGGGAAGAGAAACATTTCGTCAAATGCCGAGCCGCCCAGCGAGCCCGAAAAAATTCGAGCCGCCAAGGAATACGTTTCGCAGGTGTTGATGGTTCCGGGGACGACCTATAGCCCGACGGTCGATCAGAGCGCCCTGACGGCCGTGTTCGACTTTGCCCAGGCGCGCCAATGCCCGTCTTTCGATAAACTTTGGCGTGATCTCGATCGACTTTTTGGCCTGTGAATGGGAGGCGCGGCCGCTCGGCCCGGGCCTCAGACGTTGAAGCGGAACAGGATCACGTCGCCGTCGCGGACCCGGTAGTCGCGGCCTTCCTGGCGCATGATGCCGGCGTCGCGGGCGGCCTGTTCGCCGCCGATCGCGACCAATTGATCCCAGGCGATGGTCTCGGCGCGGATGAAGCCGCGGGCGAAATCGGTGTGGATGGCCGCCGCCGCCTCGACGGCCCGGCTGCCCTCGGGCAGGGTCCAGGCGCGTGCCTGCTTCGGCCCGGCGGTAAAGAAAGTGATCAGGCCGAGCAAGCGATAGCCGGCGCCGATCAGGCGGACCAGCCCGGTCTCGGCGAGCCCGAGGGCGTCGAGGAACTCCCGGCGCTCGGCCTCGTTCGCCAGTTGGGCGACCTCGGCTTCGATGGCGGCCGAGATCACCACCGTCTCGCCGCCCGCCCGCTCGGCCCGGTCCGCGACCGCGCGCGAGAAGGCGTTGCCCGCCGCCGCCGAGTCCTCATCGACGTTGGCGACATAAAGCATCGGCTTCGCGGTCAGCAGCTGCAACTGGTCGAACGGCGCCCGCTCGGCGGCGTCGAGCGCCAGCGACCGCGCCGGGCGGCCCGCGCCGAGGGCGCCGATCGCCTTGTCGATCACTTCCAGCACCGTCTTGGCGTCCGCGTCGCCGCCCCGAGCCCGCTTGATCGCCGCCTCCTGGCGCCGTTCCAGGCTGGCGAGATCGGCCAGCATCAGCTCGGTCTCGACGATCTCGGCATCTGCGATCGGATCGACCCGGCCGGCGACATGGACGACATCGCCGCCATCGAAGCAGCGCAGCACATGCGCGATCGCGTCGACCTCGCGAATCTGGGCCAGAAACTGGTTGCCGAGGCCCTCGCCGGTATTGGCGCCCGCGACCAGCCCGGCGATATCGACGAACGCGAGCTGGGTCGGCACGATTTCCGGCGACCGGACAACCTCCGCCACCGCCGCCAGCCGATCGTCCGGCACCGCGACCCGGCCCAGATTGGGCTCGATGGTGGAGAACGGATAGTTCGCGGCCTCGGCCGCGGCGGTGTTGGTCAGGGCATTGAACAAGGTCGACTTGCCGACGTTGGGCAGGCCGACGATGCCGCATCTAAACCCCATCGTCCGAACCAGGCGATGGCGGCGGCGCCGGGCGCGGATTGGTCAGCAGACTGACCTTGTTCATGAACCCCGAATCATCGCCGCGGACCAAGTAGGGCGCCGCCTCGGCCAGCGCCGGCAACAGCCGGTCCAGCCAGTCCTGATCGGCCGTGGCGAAATCATGCAGCACATAGTCATGCACAAGCCGCTTCTCGCCGGGATGGCCGATGCCGATGCGGACTCGCTTGTAGTCCGGGCCGATATGGCGATCGATACTGCGCAGCCCGTTGTGGCCGCCATGGCCGCCGCCGGTCTTGACCCGAACCTTGCCGGGGACGAGGTCGAGGTCGTCGTGAACGACCACCACCGCCGAGGTCGGTACCTTGAAGAAACGGGCGGCCTCGCCGACGGCGCTCCCCGAGTCGTTCATGAACGTGGTCGGCTTGAGCGCGGCGAGGCGCACGCCAGCGATCCGGCCATGGGTGATCAAGCCGCGAAAGCGTCTGCGATAGGCACCCATTTGGTGGCGCTGGACGATGCTGTCGAGCGCCATATAGCCGATGTTGTGGCGGTTCCAGGCGTATTGAGCGCCAGGATTGCCGAGCCCGGCCAAAAGCAGCACGAGCCCGGCGCGTCAGTGCTCGTCCTTGTCGGCGTCCGGCGTCTCGGCCGCGGCCGCGGCCGCGGCCTCCTCGTCGAGCTCCACTTCCTCGCCGAGGTCTTCGTCTTCCTCGCCCTCCGCCGTCTCCTCCTCGACCATGACCGTCGGCGCGGCGATGGTCGCAATGGTGAAATCGCGGTCGGCGATCGCCGGGCGCGCGCCTTCCGGCAAATCGATGGCGCTGATATGGACGGAGTCACCGATATTGAGGCCGTCCAGATCGACCTCGAGCTGCTCGGGGATCGCATCCGCGCGGCAAATCAGTTCGACCACCCGCCGCACCACGTTCAACACCCCGCCACGTTTCAGGCCCGGCGAGTCCTCGTCGTTCACGAACGTGACCGCGACATCGACATGGATGGTGCTGTCACCGGTCAGACGCAGAAAATCGACGTGGACGAGTGCATCGGACACCGGATGGCGTTGAACCTCGCGCGGCAGGACCTGGATTTTGTCGCCGCCCATGGTCAGATTGTAGAGCCGGCTGAAGAACCCGCCCTGGCCGTATTCCCGGCCCAGCTCCCTGGCGTCGATCGAGACCGCGACGGTCTCCTGCTTGGCGCCATACAGCACGGCGGGCACGCGCCCGGCCCGGCGCAGCGCGCGCGCCGCGCCCCGGTTGCCGACCACGCGCGGCTCGGCGGCCATCACGGCGATCTCGGCCATCAATCAAACTCCCTTGCTTGCCGGCCCGGTGCTCAGTTGAAGAGGCTCGATACCGACCGTTCCTCGCTGATCCGGCGCATCGCGTCGGCGATCAATTGCCCGATCGAGAGCACCCGCGCGTTCTGGGCCACCCGCACCGCCTCGGTCGCCTGGATGCTGTCGGTGATCACCAACTGCTCGAGCGCCGAGGCCGTGACCCGCGCCACCGCGCCCCCCGACAGCACCCCGTGGGTGACACAGGCGATGACCGAGGTCGCGCCCGCGTCCGTGAGCGCGCTGGCGGCATTGCACACGGTGCCGGCCGAATCGATGATGTCATCGACCATAATGCACCGGCGGCCATCGACATCGCCGATGATGTTCATGACCTCGGACACACCGGCACGTTCGCGCCTCTTATCGACGATGGCGAGATCGGCGTCAATGCGTTTGGCGATCCCGCGCGCGCGCACCACGCCGCCGACGTCGGGTGAAACCACGACCAGATCGTCGTTGGCGTAATTCTGTTTGATATCGCCGATAATCACCGGCGCCGCGAACAGATTATCGACCGGGATGTCGAAGAAGCCTTGGATCTGGCCGGCGTGGAGATCGAGAGTCAGCACCCGGTTGGCGCCGGCGGCGGCGATCAGATTGGCGACCAGCTTGGCCGAAATGGGGGTGCGCGGACCGACCTTGCGATCCTGGCGGGCATAGCCGAAATAGGGAATGACGGCGGTGACGCGGCGTGCCGAGGCGCGCTTGAGCGCGTCCAGGGTCACCAGCAATTCCATCAGATTGTCGTTGGCCGGAAACGACGTCGACTGGACCAGGAACATGTCCTCGCCGCGGACGTTCTCGTGAATCTCGACGAACACCTCCTGATCCGAGAACCGCCGAATGCTGGCATTGGTCAACGGCAGGTTGCAGTCCGCGGCAATCGCTTCGGCGAGCGGCCGATTGCTGTTGCCAGCTACGATTTTCATGGATGGCGAGATCCCAGCCCGAGACGCGTCCGGCGCGAAGACGCGGCGCAATCTATCAAGGCCGATCGCGGCTGTAAACGCTCCATCGCCGGTCTTGGGCCGGCCCCGGCAGGAATCGGGACGATCCGGCGGCCCTCAGATCAGGGCCGCGGCCAGGGCGCGACTGGCCTGGTTCAGCGCTTCGCGGCCACCGTCGAGCCAGCCGCCCATACTGAAAAAGCCGTGGATCATGCCCTCGTAACAGCGATGCTCGACCGGCACGCCGGCGGCGGCCAACCTGCGGGCATAGTCATCGCCCTCGTCGCGGAGCGGATCGAAGCCGGCGGTGATCACCAGCGCCGGCGGCAGTCCGGCCAGATCGACCGTCGCCCCGGGCGAGGCGCGCGGATCGGTGGCGTCGGCGGCGGCGCCCAGATATTGAGCGCGGAACCACTCGATCATGACCCGGGTCAGCCGGTAGCCCTCGGCCAAATCGGTATGGGATTGGGCGCCGAGGGTCATGTCGGTGGCCGGATAAATCAGCATCTGAAAGTGCAGCGCCGGTGAGCCCGAATCCCGCGCCGATTGGCTGACCACGGCGGCGAGGGTCGCGCCGGCGCTGTCGCCGCCGACCGCGAGCCGGCACGGATCGGCGCCGATCTCGCCACCATGGCTGGCCACCCACGCGGTTGCCGCCAGCGCGTCATCGACGGCGGCCGGGAACTTGTGCTCCGGCGCCAAGCGATAATCGACCGAGACGACGAGGCAGCCGGAATGGGCGCACAGCCATCGACAGACCGCGTCATGGCTGTCGAGGTCGCCGATCACCCAACCGCCGCCGTGGAAGAAGACCAGGGTCGGCGACGGATCCGCGCCGGCCCCTTCCGCCCGATAGAGGCGGACCGGGAGCGGGCCGGCCGGCCCGGGAATGGTGCGATCGGTGACCGTGCCGACGGCGGCCGCGTCAACCGCCACCGCCGCCCCCAATTCAAGATAGAGTTCACGCGCCGCCGCCGGCGCCAAGGTGTGGATTTCGGGCCGGCCACTGGCTTCGGCTTTCTCCAGCAACAGCTTTGCCTGGGGATCGAGGACGTGGGACAAGGACGGTCTCCTGCGGGCGAAATCGGGGTTGGTCGCGGGCCATGCTAGCAGCGCCGGCCAGCGCCACCAAGACCGCCGTTGGCGACCGCGATGACGGCCGATCGGCGCCGACCCGGCGGCGGCGAGGCCACCGTGTTGCAAGCCCCGAGGGAGTGTGTTAGGTAACGCCTGCCTCCCAAACGGAGCTGCCAGCCGCACCGTGGCAACGGCTGGTTTCTTTTATTTGTCAATGACTTACGAGACCTTTCCCAGTCTGTCGAGGAGTACGCGTGGCGGACGAGGCAACAGGCGTTTCCGGGCTAGCCGGTCGCTACGCGACGGCGGTGTTCGAGTTGTCGCGCCAAGAAGACTCCCTGGATGCGGTGGCGGCCGATTTGGCCGCGCTTGGCGCCATGCTGGACGCGAGCGAGGATTTGCGGCGGCTGGTCCGGAGCCCGGTGATCGCCCGTGACGATCAGGGCCGGGCGCTCGCGGCGGTGGCCGAAGCCGCCGGCTTGGCGCCCCTGACCCGGAAATTCCTCGGCCTGCTCGCCAGGAACCGCCGGCTGTTCGCCTTGGCCGATATCATCCGCGATTTCGAAACCCTCATCGCCGCCCATCGCGGCGAGGTCGCGGCCGAGGTGACCAGCGCGGTCGCGCTCGATGACGGCCAGCTCGCGTGGCTCCGGACGGTGCTCGCGGCGGCGCTCGGGCGGGACGTTCTGGTTCGCCCCAAGGTTGATTCGAGCCTGCTCGGCGGGCTGGTGGTCAAGATCGGCTCGCGCATGGTCGACAGTTCGCTCAAGTCCAAGCTGCAAGGTCTCAGGCTCGCGATGAAAGGGGTCGGTTGATGGATATCCGCGCCGCGGAAATCTCGGAGATTCTCAAGCAACAGATCGCGAGCTTCGGGACCGAGGCCGAGGTCGCCGAAGTCGGCCAGGTGCTCTCGGTCGGTGACGGGATCGCCCGCGTCCATGGCCTCGACAACATTCAGGCCGGCGAGATGGTGGAGTTTCCGGGCGGCATCAAGGGCATGGCGCTCAACCTGGAATCGGACAATGTCGGCGTCGTGATTTTCGGTGACGACCGCACCATCAAGGAGGGCGATACGGTCAAGCGCACCGGCGCGATCGTCGACGTGCCGGTCGGCAAGGGCTTGCTCGGCCGGGTCGTCGATGCCCTCGGCGAACCGATCGACGGCAAGGGGCCGATCGAATCGGACGCGCGCCACCGGGTCGAGGTCAAGGCGCCCGGGATCATCGCCCGCCAATCGG
>CAJWQN010000113.1 GCA_913045505.1 uncultured Rhodospirillaceae bacterium
CCCCCAGACCGGCGGGACCCCGCCGAGCCCGAGCCCGAGGATCAGCGGCGCCCGCGCGATGCGGCGCTGGCCCACGCCACCGATTTCTCCCCGATCGACCATTGCCTGCCTGCCGTTCCCGCCGCCCTCTAGTCGCCGGCTTGGGCGCGGTGGCGGAGCAGATGGTCGGCCAGGGTGCAGGCCATCATCGCCTCGCCCACCGGCACCGCGCGGATTCCGACACAGGGGTCGTGGCGGCCCTTGGTGACGATCTCGGTGTCGCGGCCACCGATATCGATGGTCCGCCGCGGCACCAGGATCGAGCTGGTCGGCTTGACCACGAACCGGACCACGATGTCCTGGCCACTGGAAATACCGCCGAGGACGCCGCCGGCATGGTTCGACAGGAACCGCGGCACCCCGCCCTCGCCGGCGCGCATTTCGTCGGCGCCGTCCTCGCCGGTCATGGCCGCGGCGGCGAAGCCGGCGCCGATCTCGACCCCCTTGACCGCGTTGATGGTCATCATCGCCTTGGCGAGGTCGCCGTCGAGCTTGTCGTAGACCGGTTCACCGAGGCCGGCCGGGACGCCCCGCGCGACCACCTCGACGACCGCGCCCAGCGACAGGCCGCGCTTGCGCACGTCGTCGAGCGCGCGTTCCCAAACCGGCACGGACTCCGCATCCGGGCACCAGAAAGGATTGCGCGCGACCTGGTCCCAGTCCCACCGGTCCCGGCCGACCCCGTGAGCGCCGATTTGAATGAGCGCACCCTGTATGGCGACCGCCTCCCCAAGCACCTTGCGCGCCACCGCCCCGGCGGCGACCCGCATCGCGGTCTCACGGGCGCTGGCCCGGCCGCCGCCCCGATAATCGCGGATGCCGTATTTGCGCCAATAGGTGTAGTCGGCATGGGCGGGGCGGAACTTGTCCTTGATGTCGTCATAGTCGCGCCCGCGTTGGTCCTGATTGGCGATGATCAGGGCGAGCGGCGTGCCGGTGGTCATCCCCTCGAAGACGCCGGAGGTGATCCGCACCTGGTCCGGCTCCCGGCGCTGGGAGGTGAATCGCGACTGGCCCGGCCGACGCCGGTCAAGCCAGTGCTGAATGTCGGGCTCGGCGAGGGCGATCCTGGGCGGCACGCCGTCGATCACGCACCCGATCTCGGGCCCGTGGCTTTCGCCCCAAGTGGTGAAACGAAACGCGTGTCCGAAACTGTTGCCGGGCATCAGCCCGTCAGACGACCGCGATATCGGGCGCGTCCACGGCCTTCATGCCGACCACGTTGTAGCCGGCATCGACGTGATGAACCTCGCCGGTCACGCCGGCGCCGAGGTCGCTGATCAGGTAAAGCGCGGCGCCGCCCACATCGTCGATGGTGATATTGCGCTTGAGCGGCGAGTTGAGCTCGTTCCATTTGAGGATATACCGAAAATCGCCGATCCCGCTCGCCGCCAGGGTCTTGATCGGACCGGCCGAAATCGCGTTGACGCGAATCCCGGCACCGCCCAGATCCACCGCCAGATAGCGCACGCTGGCCTCGAGCGCGGCCTTGGCCACGCCCATCACGTTGTAATGAGGCATCACCCGTTCCGCGCCGGCATAGGTCAGCGTCAACAGGCACCCCCCCTCGGCCATCAGTGGCGCCGCCCGCCGGCAGATGGCGGTGAACGAGTAGCAGGAGATTTGGAGCGTGCGGGTGAAATTGTCGAGGGTGGTGTCGACATAGCGCCCCTTGAGCTGCTCGCGATCGGAAAACGCGATCGCATGGATCACGAAATCGAGCCCGCCCCATTGGCCGCCAATCTCGGAAAACACCGCCTCCAGCGCCGCCTCGTCGGTCACGTCGCAGGGAAGGACCATGCCCGACCCCACCGACTCGGCGAGCGGGCCAACCCGCCTGGCCAACGCCTCGCCCTGATAGGTGAACGCCAGATCGGCGCCATGGCCGGCGGCCGTGCGCGCGATGCCCCAGGCCAGCGAGCGATCATTGGCGACGCCCATGATCAGCCCCTTCTTGCCGGCCAGCAATGGCGCTTCAGACGCGGCGATCGAGGGCGTGGGAGCGGTCATTCAAGCCTCGTGTCATAGCCTCTGGGGTCGGTCACGCTTGGATTCCGGCGGCGCCGGCGCCGATCCGACGGTATCGTACACCACGGCGCGCGGGCACGAAACCCGCCGCCGCGTTCATTTCGACGCCCGCACCGAGTACGGATGCGCCTTCGCCCAGCCTTCCACCATCTCGGTCAACGCCGGGTCCGGCGGATCCGGCAGCATCACCTTGAGCTCCACATACTGGTCGCCGCGGACCTTGCTCTTGGCGTCGCGGATTCCCCGGCCCTTGAGACGCAGTCGGTCGCCGCTGTTCGAGCCCTCCGGGATCGTCATCGTCACCGGCCCATGGACGGTCGGCACTTCGACCTTGGCGCCGAGCATGGCCTCGGGCAGCGAGATCGGCAAGGCAACCTCGACGTTGACGCCGTCACGCCGAAAGTCGGAATCCGCCTCGATCGCGACCTCGATAAAAGCATCGCCCGCCGGACCCGCGCCACCCGCCGACCCGCCCTGGCCCTTGAGTCGGATCTTCTGGCCCTCGGCGATTCCCTCGGGGATGGTTACGTCCAGGGTTCGCCCGTCGGGCAGGGTCATGCGTTTGGTGGCCCCGCACGCGGCGTCGAGGAACCCGACCCGCAAGGTGTAGGTCGCGTCCTGGCCGCGCGCGTTCCTTCGCGGGCCGCGGGCGGCGCCGGCGAACAGGTCGGAGAACAGATCGTCGATATTCAGTCCGCCGCCGAACCCGCGCTGGTGGGTGCCGCCGCCGGCGCCGGCATGGGAGCGGTAGAAGCGCTGGTCCGGCCGTTCCTGGCCCGAGGCATCGATCTCGCCCCGATCGAAGCGGGCTCTGGTGTCGGGATCCGACAACAGGGTGTAAGCGGCCGAGGCTTCCTTGAACTTGTTCTCGACCTTTTGATCGCCCGGATGCAGGTCCGGATGCAGCGCCTTGGCAAGCTTGCGATAGGCCTTCTTGATGTCGTCCTGGCTCGCGTCGCGGCCGACGCCCAACATTTTGTAGGGATCGCTCATGGCGGGATAACACTCTCGATCGCGTGGCTACCCGCGCCGCGACCGGCCCGGTGGCGGTCCAAACCCCGGCGGCCGGAGCCGGCCTCCGGCCAGGCGCCGATCACGCGCCTAGTTGCTGACGATCTGCCAGGTGCCGTCTTCCTTCCGGCAGGCGGTGCCGTAAGCCTGCTGGGTCTCGCCGCCGACCGTGATCGTCTGCTGGAATTCTCGGCAATACTGGCCCGAGGTCTTCTGGAAGGTCCGGGTCGGCGTATAGGTGCCGGAATTCCCGCTATCCGGATTCCGCCAGCCCGAGGTCTTGCCGGTCGGGGTCTTCTCCAGCGAGCGAGAGTAGGTCTGGGCGGCATAGGCCTGATCCGCCCGATCGAGCGACTTGCCCATTTCGTTGCCCAGCAGGCCGCCCAACAACACACCGGCGCCGACCGCGGCCATTTGACCGGTGCCGTCACCGATTTGCGAGCCGGCCAAGCCGCCGAGCGCGGCGCCGAGCAGCGTCCCCAATCCTTCCTTTTCACCGATATTGGTGTTGGCGCAAGCACCGAGCCCCAACACCGCCACCGCCACGATCACTGTCCGAACTGGTGTCATTTTGAGTTCCTCGATAAATGCTAGGTCATGGCGCGACAATTGCTCCGTGCCCGCCCAGGAAAGCCATAACTTGGATCGACCTATTGATAATATATAAGAAATCCCTCAGCGGTTAAAAGCACCACACGGTTCCGATATGTCGATACCCGAACACGACGACCCGATCGCGCTGTTTCATCAGTGGTTGCGCGAGGCGGAAGCGAAAGAGCCCAACGACCCGAGCGCGATGTGTCTGGCGACCGTCGCGCCCGATGGGATGCCCTCGGCGCGCATGGTCCTGCTCAAGGCCGCCGATCGAGACGGTTTCCTGTTCTATACCAATATGGAAAGCCAGAAAGGGTCGGAAATTCTCGCCAATCCCCAGGCGGCGCTCTGCTTTCATTGGAAGTCTCTGCGCCGCCAGGTGCGTGTTCAGGGGCCGGTAACGGCGACCGCCGACGCCGACGCCGACGCCTATTTCGCCACTCGCCCGCGCGAGGCCCAGATCGGGGCCTGGGCCAGCATCCAGTCGCGGCCCCTCGAGGGCCGGTTCGCGTTGGGCAAGCGGGTTGCCGCCTTCACCGCCAAGTTCGGCCTCACCGCGGTGCCGCGGCCCGACTTTTGGTCGGGTTTCCGAGTCCGGGCACAAAGGATCGAGTTTTGGCAAAGCGGTACCTTTCGCATGCACGATCGGCTGGTCTACGAGGCCGATGGCCCGCGATGGCGAACCCAGACCCTGTACCCTTGAGCCGACCCCAGAGACGACAATGACCATGCCCACCGTTTCGGCCCCGCCCGCCCGCACGGCACGCCTCATGCGGCGCGCGACCCATGCGTCCGTGATCATCGCCGCGACCCTGATCGCCCTCAAGTTCGGGGCATGGCTGGCGACCGATTCGGTGGCGGTATTGTCGTCCCTGGTCGACTCGATGCTCGACGCGATCGCCTCCCTGATCAATTTCGTGGCGGTTCGCCACGCCTTGGCCCCGGCCGACCGAGAACATCGTTTCGGACACGGCAAGGCCGAATCCCTGGCCGGGCTCGGCCAGGCGGCATTCGTCGCCGGCTCGGCCATGTTCCTGGTCTTCGAGGCCACTGCTCGGCTGTTTCGGCCCCATGAAATCGCCCATGGCGAGGCCGGCATCGCGGTGATGGCGGTCTCCATCGTCCTCACGCTGGGATTGGTCCGCTACCAGCTTTACGTGGTGCGCGAGACCCGTTCAGTGGCCATCGCCGCCGATTCGATCCACTACAAGGCCGATATTCTGGTCAATGTCGGGATCATCATCTCCCTGGTGCTGACCGGCCGCTTCGGGCTGGGGTTGGCGGACCCGTTGATGGCTTACGCGGTCGCCGCCTACATCCTCTACAGCGCTGGGCAGGTGGCTCGCAAAGCATTGGATTCGTTGATGGATCGAGAGATGTCCGACGAAGATCGGGACCGCATCAAGACTATCGTCGGCGCCCATCAACAGGTCCGGGGCCTCCACGACCTGCGCACCCGCATGGCCGGCATCCGGCCGTTCATCCAGCTTCATCTGGAACTCGACGGCGCCATGACCCTCGACGACGCCCATATCGCGTCCGATCAGGTCGAGGTCGATCTCCTGGCCGCTTTTCCCGGTGCCGAGATCATCATCCACCAGGACCCGGAAGGCCTGTTCGAGAACACCCCCAGCTTCTCCCGCTGAGGGCGCCGCCTTGACCTGGGACAATGCCGCGAGAGCCGGCTTCGGCCACGGTGGCCGGGACGTTTCCCCGACCACGGGACCTTGCCATGACTCAGGAAGGAGCGGCGTTTTTCGATCCCGCGAGCTGTACGATCAGCTCTGTGGTCGCCGAGGCCGCGGGCGGCCACCGCGCGATCATCGATTCGGAGCGCGACCACGATCCCGAATCGGGCCGCGCCACAACCGACTCCATGGACAGCGTGACCGGCTTCGTCATGGCCAGGGCGGGCGACCAGATCTTGGGTTTGCCGGCTTCGATTCTGCCTTCGATTCGGATCAACATGTGCGCGAGCCAGTTTCCGCCGGCCGCGGCCAATGGTATCTCTTACCTGAAGATTCCACTCGCCACCCTCTGAGAAGGTCCCGGCCGGCGACCGGGTCCGCGAGGCCGCGATGATCGTCGAAGACCAGAGCGCGGTGATCGACTGGCTGGCCCGACCGGCCACCCACGGCGGCGCCGGCGTGGAGCGGATCGACACCCATTGCGCGGTGGTGTTCCTGGCCGGCGATCGGGCCTACAAGCTCAAGCGCGCGGTCCGCTTTCCGTTCCTCGATTACGGCACCTTGGAAGCCCGCCATACGGTCTGCGCGGCCGAGGTCAGGCTCAACCGGCGCACCGCGCCGGCCTTGTATCGGGGGACCGTGGCGATCACGGCAGAGGCGAACGGCTCCTTCGCGTTCGACGGCTCCGGGACGCCGGTCGACTGGCTGGTCGCGATGAACCGGTTCGACCAAGCCATGCTGTTCGATCGGATGGCCGCATGCGGTGCCTTGCGCGACCCGGTGATGCGCGATCTCGCCGATGCCATCGCCGCCTTCCACGACATCGCCGAGGCGCGACCCGATCACGGCGGCAGGGCCGGCCTGGCGATGGTCATCGACGGCAACATGGCGACCTTGCGCGGCGAAGCCCGGGCGCCGTTCGACGATACCCGACGCGACCGGATCGAACAGGGCTGGCGATCGGCGCTCGAGAGGCACGGCGAAACCCTGGAAGCGCGGCGCGAGGCCGGCCGGGTCCGCTGGTGCCACGGCGATCTCCATCTGCGGAACATCTGTCTGATCGACGGCAAGCCGACCTTGTTCGACGGAATCGAATTCAGCGAGCCGCTGGCCTGTATCGACGTGCTCTACGATCTCGCCTTCCTGCTGATGGACCTGCGCCACCGCGAACTGAACCGGTTCGCCAGCCTGGTGCTCAACCGCTACCTGAGCCGCACCCAGGATGTGGACGGCTTGGCCCTGCTGCCCCTGTTCCAGTCGCTGAGGGCCGGGGTCAGGGCCATGGTCGGCGCGATCGAGGGCTCCGACGACGAAGCGCGTGCCTATCTGAGCCAGGCCGAATCCTATTTGGAGCCGCCGCCGCCGGTGCTGGTCGCGGTCGGCGGGCTGTCGGGGACCGGCAAGTCGACCCTTGCCGCGACTCTGGCGCCCGAGATCGGTGCCGCGCCGGGCGCGCTGGTGTTGCGAAGCGACGTGATCCGCAAGCGCCTGCTGGGAGCCGAACCCGAGCAACGGCTGGGCTCGGAAGCCTATGGCGCGGCCGTCAACCGCCGGGTTTACGAAACCCTCCACGCCCTGGCCCGGCGCGCGCTCGGCGCCGGCCATGCCGTGATCCTGGACGCGGTGTTTGCACAGCCGGAGGAACGCGCGGCAGTCGCCGACATCGCCCGCGCCACCCATGTGCCATTCCGCGGCTTGTGGCTGGACGCCGCGCCCGAGGTCTTGCGCGCTCGGCTCGAGGCGCGCCGGGACGATGCCTCCGATGCGACCGCCGCCGTGCTCGAACGCCAACTCGGCTACCCGATCGGCGACCTCGACTGGCATCGGCTGGACACCACCGGCATGAGCCAGGAGATTAGCGCGCGCGCCGCCCAGGCCCTGCGCGAGGATTGCGCCTTGGAGACGTCTTGATCCATATCATTGTTGGCCCAAAGTCCGTAAAATAGGTTCGATTCCCCCGCGACCGGGCCATCGGACGACGGATGACGTGATGACCATCGCATCGATTCTGCTCCTTCTTCAGGGTGGCGACGGCGATTCGGCCGTGGCCGAAACCGCGGCCCGAGTCGCGACCACGTTCGACGCGCGGATCGACGGGCTGATCGTGCGGCCCGACCCGCGCGAGGCGGTGCGGCTGGCGGTCGATGGCATGTCGCCGGCCATGATCGAAGGGGTGATGGCCGCGACCCGATCCGATTCCGAAGTGCGCGTCGGCCGGGCACGGGCCGCGTTCGAGCACGCCTGCGCCGAGCACGGCCTGCGGCTGGGCGGGTCGTCCCCCACCGCCCATTGGGCGGAGGAAACCGGCAACGACGCCGATTTCATCGCCTATCGCGGCCGGCTCGCGGATCTGCTGGTGATCGGGCGGCCGGGCCAAGGCAGCGCGGACGAAACCTATGCCGCGATCGAGGCGGCCCTGTTCGAGACCGGCCGGCCGCTGTTGCTGGCCGGCCCGACACCGCACCGGAGTCTCGAGGGCACCGCCGTCATCGCCTGGAACGGCTCGACGGAAACCACGCGGGCGGTGTCGGCGGCGTTGCCTTTCCTGGCCCGCGCCGAAAAGGTCGTCGCCCTGGAAATCGACCCGCGCCCGGCGACCGGAGGCGCCGGGAGACCGCGCGCCGAGGCCTTGTGCGCCCACCTTGCCTGTCACGACATCGACGCCAGCGCCCACACCACCCAGGCGGAAGGGCGCCCGATCGGCGAGGCTCTGCTCGCCGAGGCCACCGGCCTTGGCGCCAACCTCATGGTCATGGGCGCCTACAGTCACTCTCGCCTGCGCGAGCTGGTGCTCGGTGGCGTCACCCGGCGGGTGTTGGCGGGCGCCGAGATCCCGGTCTTGATGGCCCATTGACACCGAGCCCGATACCTCCCGAGGAGCATGGCCATGAGCCTGAAGAGCATTCGCCTGGAACTCGCCCGCAACCCCGACTGGCCCAATGGCAATCCCGACTGCGGCTACCAATTCAGGGCACCGTTGGACGCCGACGGCCATATCGACGTGGACGCCTGGCGCGGAGAGAAGAAATCCTGCGCGGTCCATCGCTTCTGGCAGGGCGAGGACGACGAGCATGGCCATTTGATCCACACCCGCCACCGCACCTGGGCGTTCTCCTATGCCCCCGGCGAGGATGACGACACCCCGTTTTTCCGTTTCGAGAGCCATGCATTCATTGCCGGTGAATATGTCTCGATCACCGAGCATGACGGCAAGGAGTACACCTTCCTGGTCACCGCCGTGACCTGACCACCGGTCGGGTCAGTCCTCGCGCCGGTTCCCCAACGCTTCGAGCAGCGCCCGAAACGGCAACAACACGCAATCGTGCCGGCTCCTGTGGGCGGCCACCGGATGGAACGCGCCGAGGTCGGACCAGGCGCCGGCGGGCGCCGGGCCCGCCTCCCGCAGCATCGATTCGACCTGAACGGTGATCGCGCGCAGCCGCGCC
>CAJWQN010000114.1 GCA_913045505.1 uncultured Rhodospirillaceae bacterium
TCGGGCGCGGCGTCCGGCTTGGGCTGAGGTGGCGCCACGTGGCCCGCGCCGCGCCGCGCCTTGGCCGTCGGCTCGGTCGCCACGGCGACCCCGCAACCGGGGCAGGTCACGGGAACGCGTCCCAGATCGTAAAACTTCGTGCCGCAGCCTGGGCACAAACGTTTCGAACCCCAATCCGGCTTAACCAATGGCGCGTCTCCGGGAAGGCCGATTGACGTGTCGTGGGCGGCTCGTTTGCCATGTTCGATCGAAGCTGTCAAAGCAAAATCGTCGGCCGGTGGGACCGGCCCGAAGGTTGGTGCCGCCGGCGCCGGTCGAATGTCCGTGAGCACTGTGCTACAGAAGGCGCGGCCGCTGCCAAAGGTAACTCGCAACCAAGCATGACTCGGGATTGACCGCGTTGAATTCTCTCGTTTCCAGCGCCGCTGGCGCGTTGTCCGGAGAGCTGCGCGCGCCCGGGGACAAGTCGATCTCCCATCGCGCCTTGATCCTGGGGGCGCTGGCCTGCGGGCGGTCGACCATCCGCGGTCTGCTCGAAGCCGAAGACGTGACCCGAACCGCTCGAGCGCTCGAGGCCTGCGGGGTCGGCGTGGCGCCGGGTGGGGATCGCAGTTGGCGGGTCGACGGAGTTGGTGTCGGCGGTCTTGCCGCACCGGCGGATGTGCTCGATCTGGGTAACAGCGGCACGGCGGCGCGGCTGCTGCTGGGGGTCCTGGCCAGCCACCGGCTCGATGCGGTGTTGACCGGCGACATCTCGTTGCGGGCGCGGCCGATGACTCGCGTCGCCGATCCGCTGAGGCGGATGGGCGCCGTGATCCGGTGTGCCGCGGGCGGTCGGATGCCGTTGCTGGTCGGGGGCACCGCGACGCCGGTGCCAATCGCCTACCGCCTGCCGGTTGCCTCGGCGCAGGTCAAATCGGCAATCCTGCTGGCCGGGCTCAACACGCCGGGAGAGACCACCGTGATCGAGCCCCAGCCGACCCGCGATCACACCGAACGCATGCTGCGCCTGTACGGCGCCGACATCCGGGTGACGGATAGCGTTGACGAGCGGACCATCACCGTCCGCGGCCAGCCCGAGTTGGAACCCCGAGATACCGAGGTGCCCGGCGATCCGTCATCGGCGGCCTTCGCCCTGGTGGCGGCATTGATCGTACCCGGATCGGAGGTCACGGTCCGGGGCGTCGGCGTCAACCCGTTGCGCACCGGGCTGTTCGAGACCTTGAGCGAGATGGGCGCCGATCTGGTGTTGGAGACGGTGGGCGAGAGCTGCGGCGAACCGGTCGCCGATGTCACCGCGCGGGCTTCGGCGCTGAGCGCCGTGGCCGTGCCCGCGGCGCGGGCGCCACGCATGATCGACGAGTATCCGGTGCTCGCCGTCGCGGCGGCGTTCGCCCAGGGCACCAGCCGGCTCGACGGTCTCGGCGAACTGCGGGTCAAGGAGAGCGATCGGCTGGCCGCGATCGTGCGCGGGCTCGCCGATTGTGGCGTCGATGTCGAGGCCGGAGCGGATTGGCTGGAAGTCACCGGCTGCCCGGGCGCCGTCGCGGGCGGTGGCCAAATCGAGACCGCGCGCGACCATCGTATCGCCATGGCCTTTCTGGTGCTGGGCATGGCCGCGCGGCATCCGGTCCGGATCGACGACGGCACGATGATTCGGACCAGCTATCCCGATTTCGCCGAGACCATGAATCGGCTCGGCGCCCGGATTGCCCCGCCGGCATGAACGTCAAGCGTCTGACCATCGCGATCGACGGGCCGGCGGCCGCGGGAAAGGGCGTGCTCGCGCGCCGGCTCGGCGCCCATCTCGGTCTTGCCCACCTGGATACCGGCGGGCTTTATCGTGCCGCCGCCCTCAGATTGGTCCGGGACGGTGGCGACCCCGGGGATCAGGATGCAGCGGCGGCGGCGGCGGCGGCGGTGACGGGCGAGGATCTTGCCGATCCCGGGCTTCGCGACGAGGCCGTCGCCGGCGCCGCCTCGGTGGTCGCGGCGTATCCGGGCGTGCGCGCCGCGCTCCGCGATTATCAGCGCCGATTTGCCGCGGCGCCACCGGGCGAGGCGGCTGGCGCCGTCCTCGACGGGCGCGACATCGGGACCGTCATTTTGCCCGACGCCGACATCAAGATTTTCGTCACCGCCAGTCCCCAGGTGCGCGCCGAACGACGCCATAAGGAGTTGCGGGCCAAGGGCTTGGAGAGTATAAGGTCGGAAATCCTGCAGGATATGCAGGAGCGCGACGCGCGTGACCGGGCACGGGCCATGGCGCCGATGGTTCCCGCACCGGACGCTTTCCTGTTGGATACGACCGATTTGGACGAGGACGCCGCCTTTGGGGCGGCGCTCGCGCACGTGTCGGCGCGGCGCGTCAAGAGTTGAGTACGCCGTCCTCGCATGGGTGCGGTCGGGCGATGGGCGCCAGAGTTGGGCGCGGTAACTGAGTAATGGAGATCGGGGGCAGGCAAGCGGCATGAGCGATACGATGGTGGAAAGCGGTGCGGAGGCCGAGGCCGGCCCGGTGCCGGGCGGCGAAGAGGACTTCGCGACTCTGTTCGCGCGATCCCTCGAAGAATCCGAGAAAGTCGAGGGAACGGTGGTCGAGGGCACCGTGATAGCCATCGAGAACGACATGGCGGTGATCGACGTCGGCCTCAAGGCCGAAGGCCGGGTCCCGCTCAAGGAGTTTGCCCCGCCGGGCCAGACCACCACCATCGCTGTCGGCGACAAGGTCGAAGTGTTCCTGGATCGGATCGAAAATCGTAACGGCGAGGCGGTGCTGAGCCGCGAGCGGGCGCGGCGCGAGGAAGCCTGGGTGCTGCTCGAAAAGTCATTCGCCGACAACGAGCGGGTCGAAGGCATGATCTTCGGCCGGGTCAAGGGCGGCTTCACGGTCGATTTGGGTGGCGCGGTGGCGTTTCTCCCGGGCAGTCAAGTCGATGTACGCCCGGTCCGCGACATCACGCCGTTGATGGGCAGCAAGCAGCCCTTCCAGATTCTCAAGATGGATCGCCGGCGCGGCAATATCGTGGTTTCGCGCCGGGCGGTGATGGAGGAGTCGCGCGCCGAGGCCCGCGCGGAGCTGATCGCAAGCCTCAAGGAAGGTCAGATTCTCGAAGGCGTGGTCAAGAACATCACCGATTACGGCGCCTTCGTCGATCTCGGCGAAATGGATGGTCTGCTGCACGTGACCGATATTGCCTGGCGGCGGGTCGGCCATCCCAGCGACGTGCTCAACATCGGCGAGACCGTGAAGGTTCAGGTGATCCGCTTCAACGCCGAGACCCAGCGCATCAGCCTGGGCATGAAGCAACTCGAGGCCGACCCCTGGGATGGGGTGGAAGCCAAATATCCACGCGGGACCAAGTTCACCGGTCGGGTCACGAACATCACCGACTATGGTGCTTTCGTCGAACTCGAGCCCGGGGTCGAGGGCCTAGTCCATATCTCCGAAATGAGCTGGACCAAGAAGAACGTTCATCCGGGCAAGATCGTTTCGACCAGCCAGCAGGTCGAAGTGATGGTGTTGGACGTTGATCCTCAGAGACGCCGCATCAGCCTGGGTCTCAAGCAATGTGACGACAATCCATGGGAGGCCTTCCTCGCCAATTTCCCGGCCGGGACCGTGATCGAGGGCGAGGTGAAGAACATCACCGAATTTGGACTTTTCGTTGGCCTGTCGGGCGAGATCGATGGTCTGGTCCATATGTCGGATTTGGATTGGCGGCGTGCCGCCGAGGAAGCCATTGCCGACTACAAGAAGGGCGATGTGGTCAAGGCCAAGGTGCTCGACGTGGACACCGAGAAGGAGCGCATCAGCCTGGGCATCAAGCAGATCGACGACGATCCGTTCGCCAAGGCCGTCGGCAGTGTCAAGAAGGGCACGGTGGTCACCGGCGTGATCTCGGCGATTCAAGACAACGGTGTCGAGGTCGTGGTCAACGACGGCGCCACCGGCTTCATCCGGCGCGCGGACCTGGCCCGCGACCGGGCCGACCAACGGCCCGACCGATTCGCGGTCGGCGACAAGATCGACGCCAAGGTGACCCAACTCGACCAGGGCAATCGGCGCCTGACCCTGTCGGTCAAGGCCTTGGAAATTCAAGAGGAAAAACAGGCCATGGCCGATTACGGCTCGTCCGACAGCGGCGCCAGCCTCGGCGATATTCTGGGCGCCGCCATCAGCCGAAAGGAAGAGGAGCAGGATCAGGATGACGCGGCCGAGGAGGCCGAATCGGCCCCGGCGGCGGAGGCCGTCCCGGACCCGGTGCCGGCGGATGCCGCCTCGGAAGCGGTGCCGGAGGCCGCCGCCGCTCCGGAATCGGCGTCGGCGGGGGAGGCCGAAGGCGACTCCGAGGCTGCGGCGAATGCGGATGGCGAAGACGGAAAGTAGGGCGAACCCACGACTCGGGGTGGCCCCGGGCGGGGCTTTGGCCGCCTAGTTCGGCTCGGCACTGGATTTTCGTGTCATGTCGATCGACAACGATGCCTTGATCGACCGCCGTCGACTGAAGCGGCGTATCGCACTGTGGCGCGTGCTCGCGATCGTGGCACTGGTTGCCGCGGTCGCCGCCGGCGCCGGCCAGTTCGGCCTGTTCGATGCCGGCCGTCATGTCGCCACCCTGTGGATCGACGGCTTCATCTTCAACGACGTCTACCGGACCGAGGCGATTTACGAACTGACCGACGATTCGGATGTTGCCGCCCTGATCGTTCATATCGACAGCCCCGGCGGTGGCACCTATGCCAGCGAGTCGCTTTATCGGGCCTTGCGCGCGGTCGGCGAACACAAGCCGGTGGTCGCGGTGATGGAGGGGGTCGCGGCCTCCGGCGGCTACATGACGGCAATCGCCGCGGATCATATTCTGGCCCGCGACAGTACCATCACCGGATCGATCGGGGTGATCATGGAAGCGACCAATTTCGTCGGCCTGATGGAGATGATCGGAGTCGAGACCGAGGCGATCCGGAGCGGCCCGTTGAAGGCGCGGCCGAATCCGTTCGAGCGGATGACGGCGGAGGCGCGCGCGGTCACCCAAGACCTGATCGACGAGGTCCACGACATGTTCGTCGGCATGGTCGCCGAACGGCGCGCTCTGGACCCTGACCGGACCCGGCTCTTGGCCGACGGGCGCATCTATACCGGCGGCTTGGCGCGCGCCAACGGACTGGTCGATGCGATCGGCGGCAAGCGCGAGGCCCGAGCCTGGCTCGAGGACGAGCATGGCATTGCCCGAAGTTTGCCCGAGCGCGACGTCGAGATCGACCGTCCGGATCGAATCCTCAATCGGCTGTTTTTGGCGGTATTCGGAAAACCCTATTTGTCTGAACGACTTACCCTTGACGGGCTGGTTTCGGTCTGGCACCCTTCGGCAACGTTCTCCAACTGAGGCACAGGCGGGATCGGCGGCGGATGTGGCCTCGGGGTGGGTTGGCGTCTCGTCGGGCAGGAGACCAATCGGGAGATGACCAAGTCGGAGTTGATTCTGCGGTTGGCCGAGCAGAATCCACATCTCTACCAGCGCGACATCGAGCGGATCGTCTCGACGATTTTCGACGAGATCTCGGGGGCCTTGGCGCGCGGCGATCGGGTCGAACTGCGTGGATTCGGGGCGTTTTCGGTCAAGGAACGGGCGGCGCGCCAGGGTCGCAATCCGCGCACCGGCGAATCGGTAAGCGTGCCCGAAAAGCATATCCCGTTCTTCAAATCCGGCAAGCAACTGCGGGAGCGCGTCAACCGGCGGCAACCGTAACCGGCGCCGGACGGGCGCGGTGAATTCGCCGATGAAGCTGATTGCTCGGATTCTCGCCTTGGCACTGGGAGTATTTGCGATCGCGTTCGCGGTCGCCAACCGAGAGCCGATCGCCGTCAGTCTGCCGACGCTGCCGATCCCTATCGAGGCGCCGTTGTATCTGGTCGCGTTGGCCGCGGTGGCCGTCGGTGTGGTGCTCGGCGGCACCGGCGCCTGGTTGTCGGCGGCGCCTCACCGCCGCCGGGCGCGGGAGAAGCGCCGGCGGATTGCTGACTTGGAGGATGAACTTCAGAGTCTGCGCCGGCGGCGCCCGGCCTCCGAGCCGGCGCGCGGCACCGAGATCGCACCGACGGCCTGAGCCCCCGGCGGCATTCGCCGCCGTTGAACAGCTTGAGCCCCGTTGGTACCTTGGGGTCTTGGCGATGGACCGTCTTGACGTCCCGTCGTGGCGCATTTTGGGAGGGGCATCCGATGAGTGACACCATCAAATACCTGTTGTCCGAGGATCAGGTTCCGAAAGTCTGGTACAACATTCTTGCCGATTTGCCCGAGCCGTTGCCGCCGGTGATTCATCCCGGCACCGGCCAGCCGATCGGGCCTGATGATCTGGCGCCGCTGTTTCCGATGGCGCTGATCGGACAGGAAGTCTCGGCAGATCGCGAGATCGAGATTCCGGATCCGGTCCGGGACGTCTACCGGACCTGGCGGCCGACCCCGCTCCACCGGGCGCGCGGGTTGGAGAAGGTGCTCGATACCCCGGCCAAGATTTATTACAAATACGAGGGCGTCAGCCCCGCCGGCAGCCATAAGCCCAACACCGCGGTCGCCCAGGCCTTCTACAACAAGGACTCCGGCGTCAAGCGACTCAGCACCGAGACCGGGGCCGGCCAATGGGGCTCGGCCTTGGCCTTCGCCTGCGCCCATTTCGGCCTCGAGCTCGACGTGTTCATGGTCCGGGTGAGCTTCGACCAGAAGCCCTACCGGCGCGCCATGATGGAAACCTTTGGTGCGCGCTGCGTTGCCAGCCCGTCTGAAGAGACCCAGTCCGGGCGCGCGATCTTGGCCGAGCATCCGGACTCCGCCGGGAGCCTCGGCATCGCCATTTCCGAGGCGGTCGAGGTCGCGGCCCAGAGCGACGATACCAAATACGCATTGGGCAGCGTGCTCAACCATGTGCTGCTTCACCAGACCGTGGTCGGCCAGGAGGCCATGTTACAGATGGAGATGGCCGGCAACTGGCCCGACATCCTGGTCGGCTGCACCGGAGGGGGGAGCAATTTCTCCGGTCTGGTCTGCCCATTCCTGGGCGCCAAGCTCCGCGGCGGCGCCGGGATTCGGGTGGTCGCGGTCGAACCGGCGGCCTGCCCGTCGCTGACCCGCGGTGAGTATGCCTACGACTTCGGCGATACCAGCCACCTGACGCCGCTGGTCAAGATGCACACCCTGGGTTCGACCTTCGTGCCGCCGCCGTTCCATGCCGGGGGCTTGCGCTATCACGGCATGGCGCCGCTGGTCAGCCACCTCAAGCAGCTCGATTTGATCGAGGCCAAATCCTATCACCAGACCGAATGCTTCGCCGCCGGCGTCCAGTTCGCCCGCGCCGAGGGCATCGTGCCGGCGCCCGAGGCCAACCACGCGGTCAAGGGCGCGATCGACGAGGCGTTGGCCTGCAAGGAGGCCGGGATCGGCCGGACCATCCTGTTCAACCTGTGCGGCCACGGCCATTTCGACATGCAGGCCTATACCGACTACTTCGCCGGCCGGCTCAACGACCAGTCCTACGCCGAATCCGAGTTGGCCATGGCGCTCTCGGGCCTGCCCTCGGTGGCCGCCGAATAGGGCGAGTGAAGCGACCCGCGGCGCGGGCCGGCCGGCGCGCCGCGGGCTGGCCATCGGCGGCGGCGTTTGCTATACGCACGCCACCCTGATCCCCGGTAGCTCAGTTGGTAGAGCGGGTGGCTGTTAACCACTAGGTCGTTGGTTCGAGTCCGACCCGGGGAGCCAATGTCACAGCGGGATTGCGCGATTTCAGCGTGGTCCCGCTTTTGGTTAAGTCACCATTGAGTCACCAAGCGGACGGATTTCGGGCTGATTTGGGTGCTCGAACCACCTTACCCGGCCGCATCAAGATCGCCAGCGATTCGGTTGCAGCGAATCACCCCATCCCCCGCCCGGATCGCGGACATGGCAGGCGAGACAGCGGCGACAATCGGGATTGACCCGGAGCCGCCATGGAGTGGAGGCGCAACGATCAGGGGAGAATGCGCCACCCGCGTAGTTCGCTCTCAATCACTGAGAGGTAGCGCCAGCAGTCTCCGCGAGGGAGGATAGCCCCTTTATGCGCGAGCTGATTCCGCTTACATACCAATTCGACCACAGCCTGGTAATCGACCCATTTAAGATGACGCTCAGCATCCTCAACCAGTTTACCGAGGAAAATCGACTTGCATGCGAACAAACCTTCATCACGCATTTGGAGAAGAGCCTCATTGAGCACGGAACATGCATGCAGGAACGGCAGGTTGTGAGCGCAGTCGGCTGCAAATACCGGGTAGGCAAAATCAATGCCGGAACTGGCGAAAAGATGACTTTGGATTTTATCGCGTAACGCCAAGACTCCAGCCCATTGCGTCTGGATTTCGTGTAGCGTGACTCCGTCTTTGATCATCGTAAAAACCCGCGCAAGATGTTCAGTGTTGACGCCCAACAGCCTCCCTGATCCATCGCCATCCCCCGCCCGGATCGGCCATCGTCGCGGCGGCGATCAGATGGGTGGCGGTGTGGTAGTGGACGGCTCCGCTATGGAGGTCACTTTGGTGGCGATCCCGAGCTTATCCCGAAACAATTCTTGCAGGCAGTTCAACGCTGCGAGGGATGTGAAACGGCGTGCAATTCTGACCCCTGTTGAGGGGTAATCGGCGTCCAAATTTGACCCCCTGAAGTTGGCAGGTCCATGTCCCCCGTTTTGGGCGAGCGGGGTGGCGGGGGATGTTGGTCGTGGAGACGATAGGGCGGATTCGGCGGGAGTATTTCGTCAAGAGGAAGCCGATCA
>CAJWQN010000115.1 GCA_913045505.1 uncultured Rhodospirillaceae bacterium
CCGGTGTCGGTGCCGGTCGCGGCCGGCACCGCCCGCGCCGCGACCAACGCCGCCGAGCCGCCCGAGCTCCCGCCCGGCACCAACGGCCGGTTGTCGCCCTCGCGCCGCCACGGGTTCTCGACCGGACCGTGGTGGCTGGTCGTGTTCGACGAGCCCATGGCGAACTCGTCCATGTTGGCCTTGCCGATCATCACCGCGCCGGCCCGGGCCAGATTGGCGGTGACGGTGGATTCGTAGGTCGGCGTGAATCGGTCGAGAATATGGGAGCCGGCGGTGGTCTCGACGCCCTGGGTGCAGAACAGGTCCTTGACCGCGATCGGAATTCCGGACATCGGGCCGGCGGCGCCGGCCATGCGCCGGGAATCGGCGAGCACCGCGCGATCGAGCGCGAGCCGGAAGCTCTCGGTGATATAGCCGTTGAGCGGCCGCGCCTCCTCGGCGGCTTCGATATGGGCTTGGGCCAGTTCGACCGCGGAAAACGCGCGCGCCGCCAACCCGTCGCGCATTTCGGCGACGGTGAGCCCGGTCAGGGTGCCGGCCGCCGCGCTCGTCACTCGATCACCTTGGGCACCAGAAAGAAACCGCGCTCGGATTCGGGCGCGTTGGCGACGATGTCGTCCGGAGTGCCGCCATCCGAGACCGTATCGTCACGCATCGGCAGGGTCACGTCCACCACTCGGGTCATCGGCTCCACGCCCTCGATATCGACTTCGTTGAGCTGCTCGATCCAGGTCAATATGTGGGACAGCTCTTCGGCCATCGACGCCAACGCCTCGTCCGCGATCTCGAGATTGGCGAGCCGGGCGATGCGTGCCACCGTGGATTCGTCCAGGGGCATGAAATCAGGTCTCCGAAGCCGGGATGGGTCGGAAAAGGTTCAGATGAGCGCGCGGAAAATAACACCGGCCCCCAACCCCCGCAATATGAGCCGCGGGCTCTTGTGGACCGGTTGCCCAGCCTTCATAGTTTGCCGGCTTTGAGGGGGCGGCGATGATATGTGAGGACGCGGCCGGGTTTCGGGCGGCGCTGGTCGCCGATCGGCGCCTGCTCGGGCTCGATCTCGGGACCAAGACCATCGGGCTGGCGTTGTCGGACGTCTCGGCCACGATCGCGACGCCGATGGCGACCCTGCGGCGGACCAAGTTCGCCAAAGACGCCGCCGCCCTGGCCGCGATCTGCGCCGAACATCAGGTCGGCGCCCTGGTCCTCGGCCTGCCGATCAACATGAACGGCACCGAGGGGCCGCGCTGCCAGTCGGTGCGCCAGTTCGCGCGCGACATCGCCGAGCCGATTCCATTGCCGCTCCTGCTCTGGGACGAACGGCTCTCGACCGCAGCCGTGACCCGCACCCTGCTCGAGGCGGATATGTCGCGGCGCAAACGCGGCCAGGTGGTCGACAAGATGGCGGCGGCCTACATTCTGCAGGGCGCGCTCGACGCCCTGGCCGGCCTGGCTCGGGCTTGAGTCCATGCTGGTGGTGATCGGGGCACTGGTTCCGGTCTTTGTGCTGATCGTGCTCGGCTATGGCTTTCACCGGCGCGGCTTTCCCGGCCAGTCGTTCTGGCCGGCGGTGGAACGGCTGATCTATTTCGTACTGTTCCCGGCGCTGTTGATCGACAGCCTGGCCGGCGCCGAGCTCGATTCGCTCGAAGTGGCGCCGATGGCCGCGGCCCTGATCGCGGCGACCCTGTTGGTCTCCGGCCTACTGATGGGGCTCAGGCCCTATCTGCGGGTCGACGGGCCGGCTTTCGCGTCGATTTTCATGGGCGCGACCCGGTTCAACACCTATGTCGGAATCGGTGCCGCCGGCGCGCTCTACGGCGATGCCGGGCTGACTTTGGCCGCGGTCACGATCGCGGTGCTGGTGCCGCTGGTCAATCTCTTATCGGTGCTGGTGCTGGTGGCCGCCGTGCCCGGCGCGCCCGGCGCGCCGAGCGGGCTCGCCCGGGCGTTGGGCGAATTGATCCGCAACCCGTTGATCCTGGGCTCCGCGGTCGGAATCGGGCTCAACGTCTCGGGGATCGGGCCGTTGCCGGTGGCGGGGCCGGTGATTGGGGTGCTCGGTCAGGCGGCATTGCCGCTCGGGCTGTTGGCGGTCGGCGCCGGCCTGGACGCCCGCGAACTCGAGCGCGGCGCCGGCGCGCTCGCCTCGGCCACGGTGCTCAAGCTGGTGATCATGCCGGGCGCCATGATCCTGACCTGCGCGATGTTCGGGGTCGGTGGCCTGACCGCCAAAGTGGCGATCTTGTTCGCGGCCCTGCCCGGCGCCACCACCGCCTATATCCTGGCCCGCCAGATGGGCGCCGACGCGCCCTTGATGGCCAATATCATCACCGTCACCACCGTCGTCGCCGCTCTCACCATGCCGGCCGTCCTGGCCTGGTTCGGATGACCGGATCGGCTGCTCGCGACACCGGATCGGCTGCTCGCTTGCCCAAGCCCCGGCGCCCGCCCTATAGTGGCCGCTTATGAGCGTGCCGGTCCGCGACAACCGTTATCCCCATCGCCACCTGTTGGGGATCGACGGATTGTCGGCGGACGAAATCGGCTATCTGCTCGACGTTTCCGATTCCTATGTCGATCTCAATCGCAAGGTCGATAAGAAGCAGACCGGCCTGCGCGGGCAGACCCTGATCAATCTGTTCTTCGAGAACTCGACCCGGACCCGAACCTCGTTCGAACTGGCCGGCAAACGGCTGGGGAGCGACGTGATCAACATGTCGGTGGCCGCCAGCGCGATCAAGAAGGGCGAGACCCTGCTCGATACCGCGATGACGCTGAACGCCATGCATCCGGACGTCCTCGTCGTCCGCCATCCGGAATCCGGGGCGGTCAAGCTGTTGTCCGAGAAGGTCGAATGCGCGGTGATCAACGCCGGCGACGGCAGCCACGAGCACCCGACCCAGGCCCTGCTCGACGCCCTGACCATTCGCCGCCGGCGTGGCCGCCTGGACGGCCTGGTGGTGGCGATCTGCGGCGATATCCTGCACAGCCGGGTGGCCCGCTCCAACATCCATCTGCTCAACGTGATGGGTGCCCGGGTGCGACTGGTGGCGCCGCCGACCCTGCTGCCGACCGCCGCCGTTCGTCTCGGCGCCGAAGTGTTCAACGACATGCGCGCCGGCTTGGCCGACTGCGATATCGTGATGATGCTCAGGCTTCAGACCGAGCGCATGCAGGGCCGATTCGTGCCGTCCACGCGCGAATATTACCGTTTCTACGGACTTGATTCGGAAAAGCTCGCTTTGGCCCGGCCCGACGCCCTGATCATGCATCCCGGGCCGATGAACCGGGGCGTCGAAATCGACAGCCAGCTTGCCGACGACATAACCCGGAGCGTGATTCTCGACCAGGTCGAGCTTGGAGTCGCCGTCCGCATGGCCTGCCTGGAAGTACTCTCCGGCAATCGGCGGCGCCGGTCGATCGAGTCGGCGGTGGCGTGAGCGCCGGGGGCAAGGCCCAGGCCGGGCGCACCGCCTACGTCAACGCCCGCCTCCTCGATCCGGCCTCCGGCCTGGACAGGCCGGGCACCCTGCTGGTCGAGGGTGGCCGCATCGCCGAGCTCGGCCCGGGCGTTCTCGCCGACGGCGTGCCGGAAGGATTCGAAGTGGTTGACTGCGCCGGCCATTGCCTGGCGCCGGGTCTGGTCGATATGCGCGCCCATCTGCGCGAGCCGGGGGCCGAGCACAAGGAGACCCTCGCATCCGCGAGCCGGGCCGCGGCGGCCGGTGGCGTGACCAGCATCGCCTGCATGCCCAATACCGACCCGGTGATCGACGGGATCGCCCTGATCGAATTCATCGCCCGGCGCGCCCGTGAGACCAGCTTGGTCAAGATCTACCCGATCGCCGCGATCACCCGCGGCCTCGCCGGACGCGAGCTGACCGAGATGGGCCTGCTGACAGAGGCCGGTGCGGTCGGTTTCAGCGACGCCGACCGGGCGGTGGCCGACAGCCTGGTGATGCTGCGCGCGCTTTCCTATTGCCGCGCCTTCGACGGTTTGATCATGCAGCATCCCGAAGACCCGGTGCTGGGCACTGGCGATATGAACGCCGGTGAGTTGGCGACCCGGCTCGGCCTGTCCGGAATCCCCAACGCCGCCGAGGTGATCGTGGTCGAGCGCGATCTCAGACTGGTCGAAATGATCGGCGGGCGCTACCACGTCGCCCATCTGTCGACCCGTGAGGCGATCGCGGCCCTGGGCGCGGCCAAGGCCCGCGGCCTCGCCGTGACCTGCGCGGTCGCGGCCCATCATTTCGCCCTCAACGAGACCTCGGTCGACGACTACCGGACCTTCGCCAAGGTTTCGCCACCGCTCCGCGCCGAGACCGATCGCCAAGCGGCGGTGGCGGGCTTGGCCGACGGCACCATCGACGTGATCGTGAGCGATCACGCGCCCCACGACGAGGATTCCAAGCGCCTGCCCTTCGCCCAGGCGGACAACGGCATCGTCGGTTTGGAGACCATGCTGCCCTTGGCGCTGGAACTCTATCACGATGGCAAGCTTTCGTTGCTCGACCTGCTGGGCAAGATGACGGTGACGCCGGCGCGCCTGCTCGGACTCTCCTCCGGGGTGTTGGCCGCGGGCGCGCCGGCGGATCTGGTCTTGTTCGATCTCGAACGTCCGTGGCGGATCGACGTCGACGCGCTTCACAGCAAGTCGCGCAACGCGCCCTATGACGGCCGGCCGGTTCAGGGCCGGGTGCTCAGGACCGTGGTCTCCGGGCGCACCGTCTTCACATTGCCGGCGGGGGGCTGAGCGGTGCCGGACCTGTTGGGCGGATTCGAATTCGTGTGGCCGATCTATGCCGTCGCCTTGGCCGCCTATTTGATCGGCACGATTCCGTTCGGGCTGTTCCTGACCCGGCTGGCGGGGCTTGGCGAACTGCGCGACATCGGCTCCGGCAACATCGGCGCGACCAACGTGCTCCGCACCGGGCGCAAGGGCCTCGCGGCGGCAACTCTGGTGCTCGATGGGGCCAAGGGCACCCTGCCCGTCGCCGCCGCCGGCATTTACGGGCCGGATTATCAGTTGGTGGCCGGCGCCGCGGTCGTGGTCGGGCACGTGTTTCCGGTCTGGCTCTGGTTTCGCGGCGGCAAGGGTGTCGCAACCACATTGGGAGTGCTGTTCGGTCTGACCTGGCCGATCGCCCTGCTCGCCTGCGCGGTCTGGCTGGCGGTCGCCCTGATCCTCCGCTACTCCTCGTTGGCCGCGATCATCGCCCTGCCGCTGGCGCCGCTGGCTCTCTATGGCATGTTGGCGCTGCAACGGGGCGGGCAATTGCCGTACTGGCTGCCCGGCGCACCCCAGGACGTGACCCTGCTGGCCGCGATCGCGGCCCTGGTGATCCTGCGCCATCATGCCAACATCGTCCGCCTGCTGCGTGGCCAAGAGCCCAGGATCGGCCAGGGGCGCGGCTGAGCCATGGCCCGAGCGGCGCGTGTGCTCTCCGAATCCGAACGGCTCGACTGGTTGTGCCTGAGCCGCAGCGAAAATGTCGGCCCGGCCACGTTCCGGGATCTGCTCGGCATCTACGGCAGTGCCGGCGCGGCCTTGGCGGCGCTACCCCAACTCGCCCGCCGGGGCGGGCGGCGCTCCCGCATCAAGCTGTTTCCGCGCGCGGCCGGCGAGGACGAACTCGCGGCGCTGGCCCAACGAGGCGGCCGCCTGATCGCGCTCTCGGAGCCCGAATATCCGCTGCCGCTCGCCGCCACGGTCGACGCGCCGCCGCTGATCGCGGTGCTGGGCCACGCTCATATTCTCGATCGCCAGGCGGTCGCGATCGTCGGCGCCCGCAACGCATCGGCATTGGGCGGGCGATTCGCCCGAGAACTGGCCGTCGCGCTAGGCGCCGAGGGTTTCACGATCGTCTCGGGGCTGGCACGTGGGATCGACGCCCAAGCCCATTCCGGGGCGCTCGAAACCGGCACCGTCGCGGTCGTCGCCGGCGGCGTGGATGTGATCTATCCGCGCGAGAACACCGATCTCTACCACGCCATCGTCGATGCCGGCGCCGTGGTTTCCGAACAGCCCTTGGGCACCGTGCCCCAGGGACGCCACTTCCCCCGGCGCAACCGAATCATCTCGGGGCTCGCCCTGGCCGTGGTCGTGGTCGAAGCCTCGATGCGGTCCGGCTCGTTGATCACCGCGCGTTGCGGTCTGGAGCAGGGGCGCGAGGTCCTTGCCGTCCCCGGCTCGCCGCTCGACCCCCGCCATCGTGGCACCAACCGCCTGATCCGGGACGGCGCGGCGATGTGTGAATCGGCCGAGGACGTGATCGCGGCGGTCGTCCATATGACCCCTCCGGCCCTTGACGAACGCGCCGGAGCGGCGCCAGCCGATCGGCCCGCCGCGGACCTCGATCTGGATGCCGGGGCGCGCGAGAAGGTGGTCGAACTGTTGGGTCCGTCGCCGGTGGCGGTTGACGAAGTGATACGCCAGTGCCAATTAACACCGGCCGAGGTCTTGACCGTGATCCTCGAGCTGGAATTGGCCGGCCGTCTGGGCCGCCATCCGGGCGGTCAGGTTTCCTTGCTGATGGACAGCGGCTGAGCGGCTGCTATATGCAGGCATCGAGAGCAATGTGCGATCCCAGGGCAAATGACGGATGAACGTCGTCGTTGTGGAATCACCGGCAAAGGCCAAGACCATCGAGAAATATCTCGGGTCCGGTTACAAGGTCGTCGCCACTTATGGTCACGTCTGCGACCTGCCGTCGAAGGACGGCTCGGTGCGCCCGGACGAGGGCTTCGCGATGGATTATGTCAGCGACGCGAAGGCCGAGAAGAACCTCAAGGCCATCGCCCGGGCGCTCGGTGACGATGATGCGCTGTTGTTGGCCACCGATCCGGATCGCGAGGGCGAGGCGATTTCCTGGCATGTGCTCAACTACGTCAACCGCCGGCGCCGGCTCGATGACTCCCGGGTCAGGCGGGTCGTGTTTCATGAGATCACGCGCGATGCGGTGCGCGAGGCGTTCGCCCATCCGCGCGAGATCGACATGGATCTGGTCAACGCCCAGCAGGCGCGCCGGGCACTCGACTATCTGGTCGGCTTCAACCTGTCGCCGGTGCTGTGGCGGAAGCTGCCGGGCGCGCGCTCGGCCGGGCGGGTGCAGTCGGTGGCGCTGCGCCTGATTTGCGCCCGCGAGCAGGAGATCGAGGCATTCGTCGCCCGCGAGTATTGGACCGTGGACGCGGATTTCGCCACTCCGGCGGGGGGGAAACTGGCCGCCCGCCTGACCCATCTGGATGGCGCCAAGCTGAGCAAGTTCACGCTCGGCGACGAGGCCGCCGCCCAGGCCGCTGTCGCCGCCGTGACCGCTCACGACTACCGGGTCGCGAAGGTCGCGCGCAAGCAGGTTCGGCGCAACCCGGCGCCGCCGTTCATCACCTCGACCTTGCAGCAGGAGGCCTCGCGCAAGCTCGGCATGACCGCCCAGCGCACCATGAGGGTGGCGCAGCGACTCTACGAGGGGGTCGAAATCGGCGGCGAAATGGTCGGCCTGATCACCTACATGCGGACCGACAGCGTGACCCTTTCTAACGAGGCATTGGCGGCGACGCGAGCCGTGATCCGGGACGCCTACGGCGCTGCTTATCTGCCCGACGAGCCGCGCCGCTATCGGACCAAGGCCCGGAACGCCCAGGAGGCTCACGAGGCAATCCGTCCCACCGATCCCGGGCGCCGGGCGCGGGACATTGCCGGCCAGCTCGAGCCCGATCAATTGCGCTTGTACGAACTGATCTGGCGGCGGACCATCGCCTGCCAGATGGCCAGCGCCCGGCTCGATCAGGTGGCCGTCGATATTGCCGCCCCCGGTGATGCCGTCGTGCTGCGGGCGACCGGCTCGGTGGTGGCGTTCGATGGCTTCATGCGGGTCTATCGCGAAGGCCGCGACGACCCCGCTCCAGGCGATGACGCCGAGGACTCCTCCGATCGCCGGCTGCCGCCGGTGGACGAGGGCCAGGCCATGACCCGCGGCCCGGTGCGCCCGGAGCAGCATTTCACCGAGCCGCCGCCGCGCTATTCCGAGGCGACCCTGGTGCGCAAGATGGAGGAACTGGGCATCGGGCGGCCATCCACCTATGCCAGCATCATCTCGGTGCTCCAGGACCGCGATTATGTCCGGCTCGAAAAAAAGCGGTTCATGCCCGAGGGTCGCGGGCGCCTGGTCACGGCGTTTCTGGAAAGCTTCTTCGAGCGCTATGTCCGATACGACTTCACCGCCGATCTCGAGGATCAGCTTGATCGGGTCTCCAACGGCGAGTTGGACTGGAAGGCGGTGCTCGACGAGTTCTGGTCGGCATTCTCGATGGCGGTCACGGAAATCGGCGACGTCCGGGTCAAGGAAGTGCTCGACCGGCTCAACGAGGTGTTGGGGCCGCATATTTTCCCCGACGACGGCTCCGGCGCGGACGCGCGCGCCTGCCCGACTTGCGAGACCGGCCAGGTCAGCCTCAAGGTCGGCCGCTTCGGCGCGTTCGTGGGCTGCTCGAATTATCCGGAGTGCCGTTACACCCGCCAAATCGCCGCCGGAGCCGATGGCAACGGCCAAGCGGCAGCCGAAGGATCCCGGTCGTTGGGCGTCGATGCGGGGGGCAACGACGTGACCGTGCGCAAGGGTCCGTATGGGTTTTACGTCCAAAGCGGGGCGGGCGAGGATGGCGCCAAGCCCAGGCGCGTGTCGTTGCCCAAGGACGCGACGCCCGATGCCGTCACTCTGGAAACCGCCGTGGCCTTGCTGGGCCTGCCGCGCGATGTCGGTGCCCATCCGGCGACCGGAAAGACGATCACCGCCG
>CAJWQN010000116.1 GCA_913045505.1 uncultured Rhodospirillaceae bacterium
GGCGTTGTCGCCGTTGGGGCGGGGTCGGGATCGGGCCGGGTCCTCGCCACCCTCGCCGCTGCAGGATTGGCCGCCGATCCGGTTCATGGCGATCGCCAGGGTTTCGTGGGCTTCCTTGGACAAGGCGCCGTGAGACATGCTGCCGCTGCCGAAGCGCTTGCGGATATTGGTGATCGATTCGACGTCGCTGACCGGCACCGTCGTGCCCATGGGGTGGAAGTCGAGCAGGTCGCGAAGGTGGATCGGCGGCAGGTGGGCGACGCCCTCGCTGAACTTCCTGAAGGTCGCATAGGAATCGCTGGCGACCGCTTGCTGCATCACATGCATCAGGCGGCCGTCGAAGGCGTGGGCTTCGCCGCCCCGGCGATAGCGGTAGATGCCGCCGATTGGCAGCGCGATGACGTCGTCGTCGAACGCCCGCGCGTGCTGGTCCAGCACCTTCTTCTGGATGCCGGCGAGCCCGATTCCGGAGATGCGGGACGGCATGCCCGGGAAGAACCGGGCGACCAGGGTACGCGACAGGCCCAGCGCCTCGAAATTGTAGCCGCCGCGATAGGAATTGAGCACCGAGATGCCCATCTTGGACATGGTCTTGAGCAGGCCCTGGTCGACCGCGGCCTTGAAGTCGGCGATCGCCTGCTCGAGGGTGCGGTTCGGGAACAGGCCGCGACGGTGGCGGTCGGCGATCGTCTCCAGGGCCAGGTAGGCGTTGACCGTGGTCGCGCCGACGCCGATCAGGACCGCGAAGTAGTGAACGTCCAGGCATTCGCCGCTGCGGACGTTGAGCGAGGTGAAGGTGCGCAGGTTTTGGCGGACCAGATGGGAATGAATGCCGCCGGCGGCGAGGATCATCGGAATCGGCGCCCGCTGGGCGCTCACCGCCTTGTCGGACAGTACCAGATGCTCACAGCCGCCGCGCACCGCGTCCTCGGCCTCGGCCATGATCCGGTCGATCGCCCGGGACAGGCAGTTTTCTCCCTCGGCGGGATCGAAGGTGCAGTCGATCTCGCAAGCCTTGGCGCCGATGAAGGCACGCATGGCCTCGAATTCCGCGTTCGACAGCACCGGCGACTCGAGCCCCAACAGATGCGCCTGTCCCGCCGACTGGTCGAGCACGTTGCCCAGATTTCCGAGCCGGGTCTTGAGGGTCATCACCCGTCGTTCGCGCAGACTGTCGATCGGCGGATTGGTGACCTGGCTGAAGTTCTGGCGCAGGAAATGTTGGAGGCCCCGATAGTGGTCCGACAATACCGCCGCCGGGGTGTCGTCGCCCATGGACCCGGTCGCCTCCTTCCGGTCCTCGACCATCGGCTGGAGGATCAACTCCAAGTCCTCCATGGTCCAGCCGAACAGCACCTGACGCCGGCGCAGCTCGGCGCGGTCGAATTCGGCGCTCTCGCCGGCATGGCTTTGGATCAAGCTGTCGAGCGCCGTGATATGGGCCATCAAGTCGGTGAACGGCTGACTGTCGGCGACCAGATCCTTGATCTCGCGGTCGTGAAAGAGCTTGCCCTGGCGAAGATCGACAGCGATCAGCTTGCCGGGGCCGAGCCGGCCTTTTTCGATGATCTCGGCCTCGCGGACCGGCACCATTCCGGTTTCGGAGCCGACGATCAGCAGGCCGTCCTCGGTCACCGTGTAGCGCATCGGGCGCAAGCCGTTGCGGTCCATCGCGCCCAGGATCCAGTGGCCGTCGGTGGCGGCCACCGCCGCCGGCCCGTCCCAGGGCTCCATCGCGCCGTTGCAGTAGCCATAGAGGCTCTTGAGCCGCTCCGAGATTGACGGATTGCCCTCCCAGGCCTCGGGGATCATCAGAATCTGGGCTTCGGGAACGGTGCGACCGCCGCGGACAAGCACCTCGAGCACCGCGTCGAGCGCCGCCGAATCGGAACTTCCGTCCTGGATGATCGGCTTCAAATCGTCGATCCGGTCGCCGAAGATCGCCGATTCCATGCGGGTCTCGTGGCACTTCATCCAGTTGTCATTGCCGCGCAGGGTGTTGATCTCGCCGTTATGGGCGAGCATGCGGAACGGCTGGGCCAGGCGCCAGGTCGGGAAGGTGTTGGTCGAATAACGCTGATGGAAGATCGCGAAGCTGGAGACGAACCGCTCATCGAGCAGATCCGGATAGAAATTGTCGACCTGCTCGGCCAGGAACATGCCCTTGTAGATCACCGATCGGCAGCTCAGGGAACAAATGTAGAATTCGGTGATATGGGCGGCCAACACCCGCTTTTCGATCCGCCGCCGGATCACGAAAAGGTCGAGTTCGAACGCGTCGTCGTCGATGGCGCGATCGTTGGCGATCATGATCTGCTCGATTTCGGGCCGGGCCGCGTTCGCCTTCTCGCCGATCACCGCCGTGTTGACCGGCACCTGGCGCCAGCCGTAGATCGAGTAGCCGGAATTCAGAATTTCGGTCTCGACGATCACCCGGCAGGTCTCCTGGGCGCCGAGGTCGGTTCGGGGCAGAAACACCATGCCGACCGCGAGCCGGGACTCGCGCGGCTCGTGGCCGGTGTTGGCGACATGTTGCTTGAAGAAATCCTGCGGGATCTGAACGTGGATGCCGGCGCCGTCGCCGGTCTTGCCATCGGCATCGACCGCGCCCCGATGCCAAACCGCCTTGAGCGCCTTGATCCCGCCCTCGACCACCGACCGGCGCGGCGCGCCGTCGATCGCGGCGACGAAACCGACCCCGCAGGCGTCGTGCTCCTCGCCCGGATCATAGAGGCCGTCGCGGGCAAGCCGTTCGGCCTCGGCGCGCCGCCGCCGCTCCCGGGCCGCGATATCGTCCCGATCAGTCATCTCGCTCCGCGTCCTCCGGTCCGGGCATGAATTCCGAGTTGACCAACTGCTCGGGTTGGTAAGGACATGTTTCCGGAAACGTGTCCAAGGGCAGTTCGGTTTCGATGGCCGCGGCGCCGCGCGCGTGATCATATTGCCGTGCCACCTGGTCCCAAAGCCAGCTCCGCAGACTGGGACTCTCGGTCAAGCGCTCGTAAATTCCCGAGCGGGCATTGTAGATCGAGACCCTCCAACTCCTGCCACGCCGTTCCGGTTGAAATTGCCATTTCAGGAGGTGAAGAAGCAGGTTCTTCAAATGGCTCGCAACGGTTCGCCGTTCTGATCGTCCCAAATCAGCCATTTCCTCCGCAATATTCGTGAGTTCGAGACGATCGATCTGGCCGCGACGCAATCGCTCGACCTGGTCGAAAATCCATTCCGCGTAATCGACTTCGTAGGCATTCGAGATACCGACAATTCGCCGGTCGCCAAAAATATCGAGGTAAACCGTTGCGGCCGAGAAGAGATGAATCTGGCGAAACCGACCCATCAAATCGTTCGGCAAGCCGAGCGCATCCAGCACTTGCCGCTTATCGACAAATGCGCCATGAGCAGAGTTGTCGTAGATGAGAAGATCGCAGGCATCGGGGCGCCGGTATGATTCCGAATTGTATTTCGTCACTTTCTTTTCGATCGCCTTTCGAATTTCCTCCGCTGCTTCCGGTGTGGAGGGCTCGAAAGGTGCGAGTTTCGCGCCGCTTTCGCCGGCGGTCGCTGTCAACCAAGCTTGGTAGTCTTCCTTGCCGGCCTCGCTAACCTCCACTCCGAGCGAGCGACCATCGTTCCAAGAGAGGGTGAAATCCGGCTCGCCCTCGGTGTCGGTCTCGGCGAAGACGGCCACTGGAAAGTCCAGTTTATTCTCTTTTTTCCACGCCACCAGCAGCCGGAGCAGGACGAAGTCTTCCTTTTCTCCTTGGGAACGCCGGTGGGGGCCGGCGCACGGCCCAACCCAAGTGCCGATGCCAGCCAAGTCGTCGGCCAAGGTATCGGCTGTGTACAGGGTCCGATGCCAGCGCCCGCCCGGCGCGGTCTTTTCCGCGACACTCATCGCCTAGCCCGTCATGGCCAGGGGCCGGACGCCGGCGCCGATACGGGCCTTGAGGTATTGGTCGATGGCGGCGGCGGCTTCGCGGCCGTCGCGGATCGCCCACACCACCATTGAGGCGCCGCGAACGATGTCGCCGGCGGCGAACACGCCGTCGAGGCTGGTCGCCATGGTGTGAAAATCGGCCTTGACCGTGCCCCATCGGGTGACCACCAAGTCCGGCGCTTCGAGCAGGGCCGGCATGTCCTCGGGATCGAAGCCGAGCGCGGTGATCACCAAGTCCGCGGCGATGTCGAACTGGGAATCCTCGACCGGAACCGGCGCCTGGCGTCCGGTCGCGTCGGCCGGGCCGAGGCGCATCCGGATCGTCCGCACCCGCTCGACCGCGCGGCCGCCGAGGAACGCTTCCGGAGTCGACAGCCAGACGAATTCGATGCCTTCTTCCTCGGCGTGACGCATCTCGCGCCGTGACCCGGGCAGGTTGGCGCGATCGCGCCGATACATGCATTTGACCGAGGCGGCGCCCTGGCGGGCGGCGGTGCGCACGCAGTCCATGGCGGTGTCGCCGCCGCCGATTACGATCACCTGCTTGCCGGCGGCGTCGAGCGCACCGGAGTCGAAGTCCGGCACCGGGTCGCCCAGGCCCTTGCGGTTGCTGGCGATCAAATAGTCGAGCGCGCGCACCACGTTGTCGAGGCCGACGCCGGGCACCATGATGTCGCGCCCCCGATAGGCGCCGGTGGCGATCAGAACGGCGTCGTGGCGGTCACGCAGTTCGGCCAGGCTGGCGTCGCGGCCGACCTCGAATTCGGTGTGGAATCGGACACCGCCCTCGATCAGCAATTGGGCGCGCCGCGCGACCACAGCCTTGTCCAGCTTGAAATTGGGGATGCCGTAAATCATCAGCCCGCCGATCCGGTCGTGGCGATCGTAGACCTCGACCTGATAGCCCTTGCGGCGCAGTTGCTCCGCCGCCGCCATGCCGGCCGGCCCGGCCCCGATCACGCCCACCGATTGATCCAGCTCCACCGCCGGCGCCGGCGCCTCAACCCATCCTTCGGCCCAGGCGGTCTCGGTCACATAGGTCTCGACCGCGCCGATGGTGACGGTGCCGTGGCCGGCCTGTTCGATCACGCAATTGCCTTCGCACAAACGATCCTGCGGGCAGATGCGGCCGCAAATCTCGGGCATGTTGTTGGTGGCGGCGGAGACTTGGTAGGCTTCCTCGAGCCGTCCGGCGGCGGTCAGCATCAGCCAGTCGGGGATGTTGTTGTGGAGCGGACAATGGACTTGGCAGAATGGAATGCCACATTGCGAACAGCGCGACGATTGCCGCCCGGCCGCGTCGCGCAGATAATTTTGGTAAATCTCATCGAAATCGGCGCACCGCTCTTCGGCCGCGCGCTTCTCGGGCATTTCCGGCCCGACCGTAACGAACTTCAGCATTCGAGACATTGCCCCTGCCGCCCCCGTTTTGCGCCTCTGTCCCCGGCCCCGAACTGGGTCCGGGACATCCGGTCCGACCCGAACCGCGCCATTATGGCGCAAAACCGATGGTGAGCGCGAGTCAAATCGCTATTTTAAGGCAGAGTTACTGACTTATAAAATAGTATTTTCCAAGGTTGGCCTTGAATCTACTGCGTTTCGGCTGTTAGGAAAGCCAATTAGTCTCGTATCGGAACTATATTCAAGCCAGCGGGCGCGCTCGGAGAATGTTATATGAGCGCGGCGCGGCGCATTGGCCACGCCAACGGGGGCCAACGTGACTCTGCTGCATGTGATCGTCATCGCCATCGTCCAGGGCATCACCGAGTTCCTGCCGATCAGTTCGTCGGGCCATCTGGTCCTGATTCCGGCGCTGACTTGCTGGCCCGATCAAGGCTTGCTGGTCGATGTCGCCGCCCATGTCGGTACCCTGGGCGCGGTGATCGTCTATTTCCGAAGCGATGCCGCGGTCCTGATCAGGGGTGCCTTGAGGGCAGCGATGTTGCGCCCGGACCAGGGTTCGCGTCTGGTCCTGCTGCTGGTGATCGCGACCGTGCCGGCGATCGTGGCCGGCGCCGCCGTGGGCGCGTTCGGCTCCGAATTTTTCCGTGATGTCGAGGTGATCGCATGGACCATGACGATCGGCGCTTTCCTGCTTTATGGCGCCGACCGGGTTGGGATGAAGGTCAACCGGATCGAACATATGAGGCTGGGCCAAGCGGTGGTCATCGGCTTGGTACAGGCGCTGGCATTGATTCCGGGCACCAGCCGGGCCGGGATCACGATGACCGCGGCCCGTTTTTTCGGCTTCGAGCGGCGTGAGGCCGCGCGGTTTTCGATGTTGTTGTCGATCCCGGTGATTATGGGCGCCGGTGTGCTGGCTGGCACCAAGTTGGTGGCGCAAGGCGAATCCTTGATCTCCGGCGATGCCCTGGTGGTGGCGTTGCTCTCGTTCTTGACCGCCTTGGCCTCGATCGCGGTTTTGATGCGCTGGCTCCGAGACGCCAGCTTCACCCCGCTCGTGATCTACCGCCTGGCCCTGGGCGCGGGCCTGTTGTGGTGGGTCTATGGCGCCGGGGGAGTCGGTTGCGCCGGTTAAAGATCGAACGCCAGAGCCGCTTCCGGCTTGGCGCCGCCGCGCCGGTAGCGCCCCAGGTAGGTCGGCAGGATGATTTCCAACGGTGTCGGCGCGATGGCGAGGCTGGCGAGCGTGCCGACATCGTCACCGACCATGTTGTCGACAGCCAGCATGCGCACTTGGTCACGGGTGAGCGGCGGTTTCGGCAGCCACTCCAGAAACCAGGCCTCGAAACGGGCGATCGCGCCAGGCACCGGCACCAGTAGGCGGTGTCGGCCAGTCTGGTGGATCACGATCTCCATCAGCTCCCGAAACGAATAGACCCTCGGGCCACCGAGTTCGTAGATCGCGGCCCCGGGCGCGGCCCGATCCAACGCGCCGACGACGGCGCCGGCGACATCACCAACATAGACCGGCTGAATCCGCGTTTCGCCGCCGTCGATCAACGGCAGCACCGGCGAGATGGTGGCCAAGGCGCCGAACAGGTTGAAGAAACCGTCCTCCGGTCCAAACACGATGCTGGGCCGCAGCAGCACCGCCTCGGGAAAAGCGCCCCGGACCGCCGCCTCGCCGGCCGCTTTGCTGCGGCCATAAAGCGACGGCGCACCGGCACTGGCGCCGATCGCGGAGATCTGGACCAAGCGCGCGCAACCGGCGGCGCGGGCGGCGCGGGCGATCCTCTCGGCGCCCGCCACATGCACGGCCGCGAAGCTTTGGCGTCCGCGCTCGTACAGGATGCCGGCCAGGTTGATCACCGCCGCCGCGCCGTCCACCGCCGCCCGGACGCTGGCCTCGTCGCGTAGATTGGCCTGGACCAACGCGATCTGGCCGACATCACCCATGGGCTTCAGGTAGGATGCGCTTTCGGGATCGCGACAGGCGGCACGGATCCTCGAGCCCGACTCCGCGAGCCGCTTCACGACGTAACGGCCGACAAAGCCGGAGGCTCCGAACACAACTACCGGCGCGTCACTCATCGGCCCATGGTCCCAAACCCTGCCTCGGCAATCATGACGCCAATAATGGCCCGACCGCGGCCGGTCGCGCCAGCATAAACTGCGTTGACACGAATGCCCGGTCGGGCTACGGACACCAGCCGTTCGTGCCCAGGTGGCGGAATTGGTAGACGCGCTGGCTTCAGGTGCCAGTGACCTTTATGGTCGTGGAAGTTCGAGTCTTCTCCTGGGCACCACGCGAAGGCAGGCGGCGCGATGGCCATCCACTTGCACAAATACGATCTTCCGGCCGACTTGGTCTTTCGAGACTCGGTCGCGGTCGATTCGGAAACCACCGGTCTCGACCTCAACCGCGATCGGTTGTGCGTGCTCCAATTGTCCGGTGGCGACGGCGACGCCCATCTGGTGCATTTTCCCACGCCCGACTATGACGCGCCCAATTTGAGCCGACTGTTCTCGGACCGGGCGCTGGTCAAGCTGTTCCATTTTGCGCGCTTCGACCTGGCGGTCATCTCGGCCCGCCTGAATGTCACCTGCGCCCCGGTCTATTGCACCAAGATCGCGTCGCGCCTGGTCCGGACTTACACCGACCGGCACGGGCTCAAGGATCTGTGCAAGGAATTGCTGGGTCTCGATCTGTCGAAGGAGCAGCAAAGCTCCGATTGGGCCGCCCCGGAACTGTCCCAATCCCAGCAGTCCTACGCGGCGTCGGATGTCCTCCATCTGCACCGTTTGCGCGAGCGTCTCGATGTTATGCTGGAGCGCGAGGGACGGGCCGAATTGGCCGCCCAGTGCTTCTCGTTCCTGCCGACTCGCGCCGCGCTCGACTTGGCCGGTTGGAACGATTTTGACATTTTTTCACATTGATTCTTGCCCCGTGCGGCGCCGGTCGTGCCGTACGCGACCACCGTGGCGGTGAATAACCCTGCTGAATCATTGAATTCCGATCGGGCATCGCGCATAATCCGCGTTGCCATGCAAATTTCGGGCCTCTTGCGACGCCAGGATTTCGATCGGGTCCGCGCCGAAGATCGATTGGGCTTGAATCGCCGCCGCCGCCAATGACCAGTTCGCAAGAATCCTTGTGGCGATCCGAATCGGAGCCGGACGTTCTCGCCATCGCCCGGCGCGTCCTCGAAATCGAGGGCCAGGCGCTCGAGAAGTTGGCGGTCTCTCTCGACGGCACCTTTGCCGAGGCGGTCCGCATCCTGGCGGTGATCGCGGGGCGCGTGGTCGTCACCGGGATGGGCAAGAGCGGACATATCGCCCGCAAGCTGGCCGCGACCATGGCCTCCACCGGCACGCCCGCCATGTTCGTTCACCCGGCCGAAGCCAGTCACGGCGACCTCG
>CAJWQN010000117.1 GCA_913045505.1 uncultured Rhodospirillaceae bacterium
CGAGGTGCCGACCACCACCGAGGTCGGCATGCCGAGCACATAGATCATCGCCGGAATCATGATGAAGCCGCCGCCCACGCCCATGACCGCCGACAGCACCCCGACCAGGAATCCGATCGCCAGCGGCAGCCACGCGCTGATGTAGAGCTTGGACCGGCGAAACCGCATTTTCAGCGGCAGGCCATGGAGCCAGTTGTGCTGGTGGAGCTTGCGCCGGCGGCCGCCGCGCCGGCGGCGCAACATCGCGACCGCGCTTTCCACCGCCATCAAGGTGCCGATCGCGCCCAGAAAAACGACGAACGCCAGCGAGATGGTCACGTCGATCTGGCCGACGTCGCGAAGCTGGCGAAACACCCAGACGCCGAGCGCCGAGCCGGCGAAACCGCCGAGGACCAGGATCCCGCCCATCTTGAAATCGACGTTGCCGCGCCGCCAATGGGCGAGCAACCCCGACACCGAGGCGGCGGTGATCTGATTGGCCTCGGTCGCCACCGCCACCGGCGGCGGGATGCCGATGAAGATCAGCAGCGGCGTCATCAGAAAGCCGCCGCCGACCCCGAACATGCCCGACAGAAATCCGACCGCCCCGCCCATGCCGACCAACAGCAGAATATTGACCGGCATTTCGGCGATCGGCAGATAAATATCCATCCGGCCCGGACGTCTGAAGAGTTTGATTTATCGGGGGTTTTGCGCCTCCCGCCGGGCCGGCGCAAGTACTTTCTGGCGACTTCGGGACTGGCGCGGGGGCGGGTTCGGAAAAACCCGCTATTTGAGCAGGATATTGGAGATTTCGCGAAGCTGGGTGCGGGCCCGCAACAGATAGAAACCCTGAACCACCAAATGGCTCGCCATCATCCCGTCGGGCGCGCCGTTGACCACCAGCAGCGGGTCGATCACGGCGGCGGTCCGCATGCTGGTCAGCATCTGGGCCCAGGCCGGGCCGAGCTGGCGTTCGGCCATGACCTGATCGAAATCGGTGCCTAGCGCCGCGAGGATCATGTAGTAGCCGTAGAGCCGGCCCTTGACGTTGTAGAACAAGTCGTCGGCGGCAAAGTCGAGGAGCCCGCCGCCGAGGCCGCCGGCCTGGCCGCGCACATGGCTCTCCAGTTCGGCCGAGGCGGATCCCAGATCGGCGGCGATGCGATCGAGGGTGCCGAGCAGATTGTCGGCGCGACGATCGAACACGGCGTTGCCTTCGCCGAGGCGCTGGTTGTAGAGATCGAGCAGCCGCACCGCCTTGCGGTAATGGTTCTCGGACGTCGCCGTCGGCAGCACCGAGACCGACATGTCCCACAGCCACACATCGCCCGGAAACTTGAGTTCGCCGGCGGCAGAGTCCAGGTCCCCATCCGCCTGGCTCGAGCCGCGGGTGCGCCCGATCTGATCGGTCAGCTCGATCGCGAACCGAAACAGGGCCGCTTTCAGGCCGAGCTGGAAATTGGGCATGTTGTCGAGCGCCGCCGACGGATAGATCGCCGGGTCGTTGGGAACCCATCCGGCGCCGTCGATTTCGCGCGCGATCAGCGCCGCGGTCAACGCCACCGTCCGGCTCCCGCCGGCCTCGGCGCGCGCGCCGGTGGGCGCGAACTCGGGATCGTCGTTGATCCGATGCACCATGGCCATCCCGATCGGGTAATAGAGCAGCGCCGCCGCCACCACGATCAGAGCCGCGGCGGCAAGCGCGCGCCGGCGAGCGGGCCGGGCCGGAGCGGCCTGCCCCTCCGCGTCGGGGGTCGCCGCGGCGTGCGGGCCGGGACTCCGCTCCGCCCGCCGCGGTAAGCCGGTCACATCGTCATTGTCGAACATCCGCGCCTCCAAGGCCGGCTCCATAGGTGGGGTCGGTCGGGGCCGCCATCAAGCACGGCGATCAGGGCATCAGGAACCCGACCGCCTTCGAAACCTCGTCCAGGATCGGCCGGGCCAGCGCCCGGGCACGCGCCGCTCCGGCATGGAGCAGGCCATCGACATGGCCGGGATCGCCCGCGAGCCGCTTCATTTCGGCGCCGATCGGCCCCAGCTCGGCGACCGCCAGTTCGGTGAGCGCGGCCTTGAAGGTCGAGAACGGCTGACCGGCGAAGCGGGCGCAGACCTCGGCCACGGTGGTGTCGGCGAGAGCGGCATGGATGCCGATCAGATTGGCGGCTTCCGGGCGCCCGTCGAGGCCGGCCTCGTCGCCGGGCAGCGGCTCCGGATCGGTGCGTGCCTTGCGAATCTTGGCGGCGATGGCATCGGCGTCGTCGGTCATGTTGATCCGCGAAAAATCTGAGGCTTCCGATTTGCTCATTTTCCTGGAGCCGTCGCGCAAGCTCATCACCCGCGCCGCCTGGCCGAATATCAACGGCTCGGGCGCCGGAAACAGGTCGATGGCGAACATCGAGTTGAACGCCTGGGCGATGTCGCGGGCCAGTTCCAGATGCTGTTTCTGGTCTTCGCCGACGGGCACGTGAGTGGCCTTGTAGAGCAGGATATCGGCGGCCATCAGGGTCGGATAGGCGTAGAGGCCGACGGTCGCGTTTTCGCGATGCTTGCCGGCCTTTTCCTTGAACTGGGTCATCCGGTTGAGCCAGCCGAGCCGGGCCACGCAATTGAAGATCCAGGCCAGTTGGGCGTGCTCGGCGACCTGGCTCTGGTTGAACAGGATATTGGTCTCGGGATCGATCCCGGCGGCGATCAAGCCGGCCGCGACCTCGCGGGTGTTGGCGCGCAGCTCGGCGGGATCCTGAGGCATGGTGATGGCGTGAAGATCGACCACGCAATAGACGCAGTCGTAGTCGCTCTGCAACCGCGCCCAGTTGCGGATCGCGCCCAGGTAATTGCCGAGATGCAGATTGCCGCTCGGCTGGACTCCGGAAAAGATTCGTCTCATGCGCCGCCCCCATTCGCGCCCCGGCAAACGCCCGGCGCCGGCGCGGTGTATCGCCCCACCCGGCCGAGGTCAACGCCGGGGCGCGACCAGGTCATGCCCTGATAGGCCGGCGACGGATTGGGATGAGCCCGCGAATGTCCGGTTTCCGGACCTGACCCGCCGTCAGCACCCCGGATGACGACGGCTTCGCCGAGACCGACCAGCCATCCCCAATCTCCCAACCGTTGCGTCCAGAATCTTCTCCAAATTGAGGTGCCATGGTTGCCGGGTGAGCCGCCGGGCATGGACCGCGTGGCGTCCCCAGAGAGCGCAAGCGTGGGCCATGCCCAGCCGCTGTCAGGCGGCTTGTTTCATCAGCTCTCGCTTGTGCTCCTTGAGAATTCCCATGTTGATGTAGCGGTTGGCCTCCAGCCAATCCTCGTGAGTCTCGACAACGAGCGCGCGGATCAGGCGCAAAGCGCGCGCGCGAAGGGCGCGTGATTCGACACGATGGCCCGGAAGCGGACTATCAGTTCGTGAGGATAGGCCCTAACGCCGCAGCAGCGTGGCGAGTTCGGATGGGCGGGCGGCGCCCAAGAGGGTCGCGGCGGCGGCGAACAGGGCCGCGCCGCCCGCGACCAGGATCAGGAGCGCGGCGATTTTGAGGGCCAGGGTCGCCGCCAGCCAGGGCGCGACCAAGGGCCACAGGCCGATCAGGGCCACGGCCATCACCGCCGCCGCCAGCACCATCCGCGGGACCCGGCGCCGGAGACTCTCGTCGAGCATGAGATGGCCGCGCCGGTGCAGGCCCCAGGCCAGCAGGGCGACATTGAGCCAGGACGAGAGCGCGCTGGCGAGCGCGATGCCGACATGGGCGAGCGGCCCCATCAGGGCCAGGTTGAGGGCCACGTTCACGACTAGGCAGAGAGCCGCTATTTTAAGCGGCGTGCGGGTGTCGGAGCGGGCGAAATAGCCGGGCGCCAACACCTTGATCAGCACGAACGCCGGCAGACCGGACGCGTAGGCGGCCAGGGCGCCGGCGCTGGCGGCGGTCGCCGCCGGATCGAACGCGCCCCTCTCGAACAAAACGCCGATCACCGGGGTGGCGATCACGATCAGCGCCGCCGCCGCCGGCAGGGTCAGAAGGAGCGCGAACTCCAGCGCCCGGTTCTGGCTGTCGCGCGCGGCCAGGGTCTCGCCGCCGCTGACCTGGCGCGCCAGGGTCGGCAACAGGACGGTGCCGATCGCGACCCCGATCACGCCGAGCGGGAGCTGCACGACCCGGTCGGCATAGTAGAGGTAGGAGACCGAACCGCCCGGCAGCAGGGACGCGATGATCATGTCGACCACCAGATTGATCTGCTGGACGCCGGCGCCCAACGCGGCCGGCGCCATCACAATGAGCAGCCGGCGCACTTCGGGGGTGAGCCGGGGCACCGGCAAGGGGGGCAGCATGCCGACCCGGTGGCAATGCCAGGCCAGCCACAGAAACTGCGCCGCGCCGGCCACCGCTACACCCCAGGCCAGGGCATGGGCCGGGGTTTCGGCCCAGCCGCCAAATCCGAGCAGCGCGCCGATCAGGCACAGATTGAGCAGGATCGGAGTCGCGGCCGCGGCGGCGAACTTGTCGAGACTGTTGAGCAGGCCACCCAGCAGCGCCGCGAGCGACAGGAACAACAGATAGGGGAAGGTCAGGCGACTCAAATGGACGGTGAGGTCGAACTTGGCCGCGTCGCCCATGAAACCGGGCGCGAACACGATCATGACCCAGGGCATGAACAGTTGCGCCAGGGCGACCAGGACCAGCAGCGTCCACAACAGCACCGCCAGGGAATCGGCCGCGAACGCCTTGGCCGCCGCCCGCCCCTGGCGCCGCAACTTCCCGGCGAACAGGGGCACGAAGGCCAGGTTGAAGGCACCCTCGGCGAACAGACGGCGGAACAGATTGGGCAGCTTGAAGGCAACGAAGAAGGCGTCGCCGCCGGCGGAAGCGCCCAGGAACGACGCGATCAGGATATCGCGCAGGAAACCCAGAACCCGCGACGCCAGGGTGTAGGCGCCAACGGTGGCCGCGAACCTGAGCAGGGCCACGGGCGGGCTACCGCTTCGGGGGATGGGCGCGCACCGCCTCCTCGTTGACCTCGGCGCCCCATCCCGGCGCGCGGGGAAGCACCAGGTGGCCGTCCTCGATCACCGGCGGCGTACTCACCAGATCGTCCTTCCACGGCACGTCGTCCACGTCGATCTCCATAATCCGGAAATTGGGCAGCGCGGCGCAAAAATGCGCGCTCATCAGGGTCGAGAGATGGCCGTAGAAATTATGGGGCGCCACGTTGACCTCCCAGGCCTCGGCCATGGCCGCGATCTTGACCGATTCCAGCACCCCGTTCCACGGCGCGTCGACGATCGCGACATCCATCGCCTGGTGCTCGAAATACGGTAAGAAGGCGCGCCGGCCATAGAGGGATTCGCAGGACGCGATCGGAGTCGAGGTCCGGCGGCGAATTAGGCCGAGCGCGGCGGCGTCGAAGGAATCGATCTCGAACCACATCAGTCCGTGATTGTCGAGCGCCCGCGTGACTTGCAAAAAGCCTTCGGTCTTGAAATTGAAATTGAGGTCGAGAATCAACGCCACGTCGGGACCCGCGCCCTGGCGAAATGCCGCCAATTGCTGATCGAGGGCATCGATCACGCGCTTCTCGGCATTGAGCGCGGGCGCGCCGGGACCGTTGCCGAAACCCGGCATGTAGAGGACCGGCGGGTCGACATCGAGCAGAAAGATATTGGTCTTGAGCGCGGCGAAGCCTGATTGCTTGGCCTCGCGCCCCAGCGCGACCACGTCGTCGAGGGTCCGGAGCGGCGGCTTTCCCATGACCGCGTGATGGGCCAGGCGATAAGTGCCGCAATGGGACCAGTAGAGCTGAAGGCGCGGGCGCACCGCGCCACCCAGCAACTGGTAGACCGGAATCCCGAGATCCTTGGCCTTGACGTCGAGCAGCGCGTTTTCCAGCGCCGCGATCGCCTGCTGGTTGATTCCTCCGGGCGCATGGCGGGTGATGCCGTGAAGCCGGGCGACAATGCGCTCGATCGGGCGCGGGTCCTGGCCGATCAGGGTTTCGCCGAGGGCGGTGATTGTCGCGGTCAGGCCGGCGCTGCCATAGGATTCGTTGTATTCGGAATAACCCACGATGCCGGCGTCGGTGGAGATTTTCAGAAACGAAAAATTCCGCCAGCCGGCGTCGCAATGCAGGTCCTCGATGCGGGTGATCTTCACGCGGCTTATCCTTGTTCTTGATAGGTGGTGTGCTATTCGGCGGCCGGGGCGACCGCGCGCTCGCCCGGCGCGTTCTCCGGCGCCTCGGCCACGGCCGCGACCAGGGTTTCGCGGATGTCGTCGATCCGTGCCGGCTGGATCACCTTCATGCCGTACAGGTCCTTGACGTAGAACACGTCGACCGCGCGCTCGCCGAAAGTGGCGATGCGGGCGCTGCCGATGGACAGGCGCAACGACACCAGGGTGCGGGCGATGTCATGGAGCAGGCCGACCCGGTCACGGGCGTTGATCTCGACCACCGTGTGGGTGGCGCTGGCGCGATTGTCGATCAGCACCCGGGGCACGACCTTGAACACCGCCGTTCGACCGCCGGCTACCGCCCGTTGCGCCAACGCGGCGGCGGGCTTGAAATCTCCCGACAGCGTCCGCGCGATGGTGGCCTCGAGCCGATCGAGGCGGATGGTGTCCTCGAAAGCGCGGCCATCCGCAGTTTGGACCCAAAACGTGTCGATCGCCATGCCGTCGGTGGTGGTGAAAATCCTGGCCTCGGCGATCCCGGCCCCGCATACCGCGATCGCCCCGGCGACGCCAGCGAACAGACCGTGATGGTCGGGGCAATAGACGGTGATTTCGGTCACGGCACGGAACCGGTCGATGCGGCTCTCGATCGCGAGTTCACGTCCGTCGTGCGCGGCGTCCCGCATCATGTGGGCGTGGCGGGCCAGGGTCTCGGGATCGAATGACAGCCAATAGGCCGGATAGCCCCGCGCCAGGAACGCCGCCACGTCCGAATCCGACCAGCCCGTCAACAGCTCGCGCAGCCGGGCCTGGGCGGCGACGCGACGGGCGTCGCGCTCGTCCGCGCCGGCACCCCCGATCATCACCGCCGCCGCCTCGTGGTAAAGGTCGCGCAGCAACTGGCCCTTCCAGCCGTTCCAGACATTGGGGCCGACCGCGCGGATGTCGGCGACCGTCACCACCAGCAGCAGCCGCAGCCGCTCGGGCGACTGCACCTTGGCGACGAAGTCGGTCACCGTCTGGGGGTCCGAGATGTCGCGTTTGAAGGCGGTGTTCGAGAACAGCAGATGGTTCAGCACCAGCCAGCACACGGTCTCGGTTTCCTCGCGTCTCAGGCCCAGGCGCGGCCCCAGCTTGGCGGCGATCCGGGCCCCGATTTCGGAGTGGTTGCCGCCCCGGCCCTTGGCGATATCGTGCAGGAACACCGCCAGGTACAGCGCCTTGCGCGACAGCACCTCGTGGATGATTTCGGTGGCGAGCGGCAGCTCCTCGCCCAGCCCGCCCTGCTCGATCCCGGTCAGCACGCCGATCGCGAACACCGAGTGCTCGTCCACCGTATAGACGTGATACATGTCGTGCTGGGTCTGGGCCACGACCCGTCCGAAATCGGGGATGAACCGGCCGAGCACCCCGGCCTCGTTCATGCGCCGCAAGGTCGTCTCCGGATCGCTCTCGGCGGTGAGCATGGCCATGAACGCCGCGTTGGCCTCGCGATCGGCGCGCAACCGGGCGTCGATCCGGTCGAGGTTGCGGGTGATCAGGCGCAGCGCATGGGGGTGGATGTCGAAGCCGTGCTTCTGGGCAACCCGGAACAGGGTGATCATCCTGACCGGATCCGCCTCGAAGGCATCGTCGGCGATCACGGTCACGCGGCCGTTGTCGACCAGAAAGCCGTCGACTTCGCGCTTGGCGAGTCCCAGCCGCGGCAGCCAGCGCCGCGGCTTGCGCTGATGCTCGGCCTCCATCGCGGCGCAGAAAATGCGGGTCAGATCGCCGACGTCCTTGGCGACCAGGTAATAGTGCTTCATGAACCGTTCGACCCCGCGGGTGCCGGCGTGGTCGGTGTAGTGCATAACCTCGGCGATCGGCGGCTGGACATCGAAGGTCAGCCGCTCCTCGGCCCGGCCGGCCAGGTAATGAAGATGGCAGCGAAGGGTCCACAGAAACCGGTAGGCGCGGCTGAAGGTCTTGAGTTCACCTTCGGTGAGAATGCCGCGCCCGACCAGCTCGCCGTGGTCGGAGACACCGTAGAGATACTTGGCGATCCAGAACAGGGTGTGGAGGTCCCTGAGGCCGCCCTTGCCGTCCTTGATGTTGGGCTCCAGCACATAGCGCGAATCGCCCATCCGCCCATGGCGTTCGTCGCGCTCGGCAAGCTTGGCGACCAGGAACTCGGCCTCCTTGCCCGCCACCAGCTCGCGCCCGTAGCGCTGGTGGAGCTCCGTAAACAGCGGCTGCTCGCCAGTCATATAGCGGGCCTCGAGCAGATTGGTGCGGATGGTCAGGTCCTTGGCCGCGCGGGCGATGCATTCGTCCACCGAGCGCACCGCGTGGCCGACCGTGAGGCTCAAGTCCCAGAGCAGATAGAGCATGAACTCGACGATCTGCTCGCCGCGCGGGGTGCTCTTGTAGGGGTGCAGGAACAGCAGGTCGACATCCGAATAGGGTGCCATCTCGCGCCGGCCGTAGCCGCCCACCGCGACCAGGCACAA
>CAJWQN010000118.1 GCA_913045505.1 uncultured Rhodospirillaceae bacterium
CCCATCGGGTCGGGATGGTCGGAATTCCCTCCGACCCGGCGTCGGCCACGGAGGCCGGCCCCTTGGCGGCGCCGGCAAGCCATTGCTCCAGGGAACAATGACCGGCAATCGATAGGATTTGGGTAATGCGCGCCGCATGGCGGCGTCCCCGCCCTACATGGTCAGGGTGATGCCGCCGTCCACGACCAGTTCGATGCCGGTGATGTAGCGGGCATCGTCTGAGGCCAGGAACAAGGCCGCGTGGGCGGTATCCCAGGCATCGCCCATATGACCCAGGGGGCAAAGCGCGTCGCGCTCGGCGACGATCTTGTCGACGTCGTCATAGGCTTGGGCGACCGAGGCCATGACCAGGGGCGTGTTCATCAGGCCCGGCAGGATGGCGTTGCAGCGAATTCCCTTGGGCGCGTATTGAACGGCGATGTTGCGGGTCAGCGCGTTGATCGCGCCCTTGGACGCCGCGTAGGAGACGCAAGGATAGCCCAGGGAATAGAACGAGGCGATCGAGGACAGATTGACGATGGCGCCACCGCCCCGGGCGACCATGTGAGGAAGCGCGGCGCGGCAGGTCAGATACATGCTCTTGACGTTGATGTCGATCAGGCGGTCCCAGTTGGCCTCGGCGATCTGCTCGGGGCCGCCGGGCTCGACGATGCCGACATTGTTGTGGAGCACGTCGATTCGGCCATAGGCATCGAGACAGGCCTGGACCATGGCGGCACAGGCCGCCTCGTCGGCGACGTCGGCGACGCAGACGATGGCCTCGCCGCCCTCGCCATCGATGATCGCCTTGGTCTCGCCGGCCGCATCGGCGTTGATATCGACCAGCAGCACCTTGGCGCCCTCGCGCGCGAACAGCACCGCCGTCGCCTTGCCGTTGCCCCAGCCCGGCGCGATCGAGCCGGCGCCGGTGACGATCGCCGTCTTGTCTTCGAGCCTGCCCGCCATGTCTCCCTCCTCTGGCCACTGATCGGGCTCCGCGCCCGCCCGGGCGTTATAGCACGCGCGGTGACCGTCGGCAGGGCGCCGGCAGGCCCTGTCGGCGGCGGTCGGACAGCCCCGATTTCCGACACCGGACCGCGCCCATTCGGCTGGCCCGCCCCCGCGGCGATGGCGGGTCGTGACGCGAGCCCCGCACCAGGCGTACCGCCGATGATCGCGTCTCAAAAAATACAACGTCCCCTTTAACCAATATCCCCAATGTCCCTTTTGATTAAGCAGAATTAAGGGGTCATCGAACGGCAATTACGGGGTCAGATTACGGGGTCATTTGATTAAGGGGTCATTGTACTTTAATAACTGTTTCAAGTGGTCAAGGGTCGGCGGACTATCGGAAGGCTTCGGCGTGGCGGGCGCGGAAGCGGGGCCAGGCTTCCGGGTTGAGGAGGCGCTCGGGGCGCGCGCCGCGCCAGATCGCGGCCCATTGGTCGGCGGCGTAGAGGGAAATCTGGCGCCGGGATTCTTCGGTTACGCCGGCAATATGGGGGCTCAGGATGACGTTGTCGAAGGCGAGCAGGGGATGGTCGAGCGCGGGCGGCTCATGGACCCAGACGTCGAGGCCGGCGCCCCGGATCACTCCGGCGCCAAGCGCGGCGGCGAGCGCGTCCTCGTCGTGGATGCCGCCCCGGGCGGTGGTGATGAAATAGGCGCCGGGCTTCATCCGCGCCAAGGCCCGGGCATCGATCATGTTGGCGGTCTCTTCCGTCAAGGGGCAGCTGACCGAGACGAAATCGGACTCCGCCAGGAGCGCGTCGAGCGTGACCGGCGCCGCGCCGCGCTCGGCAAACTGGGCATCGTCGAGATAGGGATCGTAGGCCACCACCCGCATCTCCAGGAGCCCGCACAAGGCCGCCAGGCGGCCGCCGATTTGGCCGAGCCCGATTATGCCCAAGGTTTTGCCCAAGAGATCGTTGCCGAGAAAGTCGTTGCGGTGCCAATTTCGATCGCGACGGAGCGCGCGATCGCTCTCGATCAGCCGTTTCGACAGGCACAACATCATCGCCAGCGCATGTTCCGCCACCGCCTCGCGGTTGCCGCCGGCCTGATTGACGACGATGACCCCGGCCCGGGTGCAGGCCTCGAGATCGACGGTGTCGAAACCGGCGCCGTCGGCCGAGACCGCGAGCAGCGCCGGGCAGCGCGCCAGGAGCGGGGCGGCGGCGCGATAGCAGGCGGGAAGTTCCTGGCGCGCGGACGAAATCTGGTAGCCGTGGGCGGCCGCCAGGACCGGCCAATTGGTGGCCTCGGGCGCGTCCCAATCGAGCCGCTTCAAGGTCACGCCGGGCGTGGCGGCGAGGCGCGCGCGGCCGTCCTCATGGGCCATGCGATTGAAATAGACGATCCGCCGGGGCGCCTCGTTCATGCCGCCTTCGCGTCCGCCGGGCGCCAGTCATATTCCATATAGGCGGCGGTGCGCCGGGCCTCGTCGGGGCCGCAAAGACGCCCGACCGTGTAGAGCGCCATGTCGATGCCGGCGGAGATCCCCCCGGAGGTGATGATCCGGCCGTTATCGATGATGCGCCCGTCCTCGACCACTTCCGCGTCCGGCGCGCACCGGCGCAGCAAATCGAAGGCGTTGTGATGGGTGGTCGCCCTGAGTCCATCGAGCAATCCGGCCTTGCCCAGCAACAGCGCGCCCGTGCAGACCGACAGGGTCAGCGCGCCAGCACCATCCTGGTCCCGAATCCAGGCCAGGGTGTCGGCATCATCCAGCAACGCCCGGGTGCCGAACCCGCCCGGCACCACGGCGATGTCGAATCGCGGGGCATCGGCGAATCCGTAATCCGCCATCACCCGCAAACCGTTGCGCGCCCGCACCGCCCCTGTCTCTCGGGCCACGGTCGCGACCGCGAACGGCTGATCCCCGGCTTCGGTTCCGGTCACCGATAACACCTCGAACGGGCCGGCGAAATCCAACACCTCGACGTCGTCGAACAGCAGAATCCCGACCGTGTGCTTGGCCGTTGCCATCTTTATCCTCCAAACGCTCCCGCCCCGGTCAGCGAACCAGGGGCTTGTAGCGGATACGGTGCGGGCGGTCGGCCTCTTGGCCGAGGCGGCGGCGCCGGTCGGCCTCGTAATCGGCGTAATTGCCCTCGAACCAGGTGAGCGCACTGTCGCCTTCGAACGCCAGGATATGGGTGGCGATCCGGTCCAGGAACCAGCGGTCATGGCTGATCACCACCGCGCAGCCGGCGAATTCGAGCAGCCCTTCCTCGAGCGCGCGCAATGTCTCGACGTCGAGGTCGTTGGTCGGCTCGTCCAGAAGAAGCAGATTGGCGCCCGACTTGAGCATCTTGGCCAGATGGACCCGGTTGCGCTCGCCCCCGGACAGCTGGCCGACCGGCTTTTGCTGATCGGCGCCCTTGAAATTGAACCACGACACATAGGCGCGGCTGTTGACCTCGCGTTTGCCGAGCGCGATCACGTCGTGGCCGCCCGAAATCTCTTGCCAGACCGAGTTCTCGGCCGCCAGATCCTCCCGCGACTGATCGACATGGCCAAGCACCACCGTCTCGCCGACCGTGAGAGTGCCGCCATCCGCCTGCTCCTGGCCGGTCAGCATCCGGAACAGGGTCGTCTTGCCGGCGCCGTTGGCGCCGATCACGCCGACGATGCCGCCGGGCGGCAAGCGAAAGCTGAGATCGTCGATCAGCAGAGTCTCGCCGAACCCCTTGCGCAAATGGGCGGCCTCGATCACCACCCCGCCCAGGCGGGGCCCGGGCGGAATCGAAATCTGGGCGGTGCCGGCACGTCGCTCGCGATCCTCGGCCTCGGCGAGAAGGCTTTCATAAGCGCTGACCCGGGCCCTGGCCTTGGCCTGGCGGGCGCGCGGACTTGCGTGAATCCATTCCAGCTCGTGCTGGAGCACCCGATTGCGCCCGGCGTCCTCTTTCTCTTCCTGGGCCAGACGCTTCTGCTTCTGGTCGAGCCAGGAGGTGTAGTTGCCCTCCCAGGGAATGCAGCGCCCGCGGTCGATTTCCAGAATCCAGCCGGCGACATTGTCGAGAAAATAGCGGTCGTGGGTCACCGCGACCACGGTGCCGGCATAGTCGGCCAGGAACCTCTCCAGCCAGGCCACCGATTCCGCGTCCAGATGGTTGGTCGGCTCATCGAGCAGCAGCATGTCCGGCTCGGACAGCAGCAGCCGGCACAGCGCCACCCGCCGCCGCTCGCCCCCGGACAGCGGCCCGACCTCGGCGTCGCCGGGCGGACAGCGCAGGGCGTCGAGCGCGATCTCGACCTTGCGGTCCAGATCCCAGGCGTCGGCGGCGTCGATCTTCTCCTGCAATTCGCCCTGTTCGGCCATCAGGACATTCATCTCGTCGTCGTCCGAGACCTCGGCGAAGCGGGCGCTCACCGCCTCGAACTTCTCGAGCAGGGCCTTGGTCTCCGCGACCCCCTCGAGCACGTTGTCGATCACGCTCTTGGCCTCGTCCAGCACCGGCTCCTGGTGGAGATAGCCGACTCGCACGCCCTCGGCCGCCCAGGCCTCGCCGTTGAACTCGCGGTCCTCCCCGGCCATGATCCCGAGCAAGGTCGACTTGCCCGCGCCATTGGCCCCCAGCACGCCGATCTTGGCGCCGGGAAAAAACGACAGATAAGTATCCTTGAGAATCTGCCGCCCGCCCGCGAACGTCTTGCTCAGGCCCTTCATCACGTAGATGTACTGATAGGATGGCATGGCCTGGGCTGGGTTGATTTTTTCGATCCGGCGGCGGCCCCGAATAGCGCATTTGCCGGCGGCCTGTCCACCGGCGTGAAGCTGGTTCTGGCCGATCTTGGCGCGCGGGTCCTTCAGCGCCGCCCTGTCGAACGCCGGGTCGAGCGCCGGCCCCTAACGCCCGCCGCTGACCGACATGACCGTTCGCCGCGGCTTCCAATCGCGGGCCAATAGCTTGCCGGCGGCCAACTGCTCGGGGGTCAGGGTGGCGACCAGCCGATCGCGGGCGGCGGCGGCCAGGCTGTTCCGCTGCCAGGCCGCCAGTTGGTACCACATGAACGCCTGTGCCGGGTCGGGGGGGACGTCGGTGCCCGCGGCATGGAGATGGCCCATGTAGAGCTGCGCCTGGACATGGCCCAGATTGGCCGCGTGCGCCAGGTTCTCGACCCCGAAACCCCGAACCGCTTCGGGCCTGCGTGGAACGCCCGGCGCCTGGGCCTGAAGCTGAAAATAAATGAGCCCCAGATGGTAGTACGCCTCGGCAAGCTCCTGCTCGGCCGCGCGCTCGAACCAGGTCACCGCGCTGTCGTAATCGCGAAGTCCCAACAACCCGGTCTTGAACATGATACCGAGCAGGTTCTGCGCGTTTGCGTCGCCCTGCTCCGCCAGGGGCAGCAATTCCTCATAGGCGCGCGAATAATCGCGCATCTCGAAGGCGGCGAACCCGTCCTGATAGTCGGCCCGCGCAAATCCGGACTGGCCAAACGCCACGGCCAGCACAGCCATCGCCGCCGGTATCGCCCATCGTCTCCGTGCCATACGCCATCATATCCGACCCGACGCGACAGGTCCAAGTTCAGGGCCAGAGCCCGACGATTGACAGAGCCCGGTGAAAGGCTCCTATTGGCGCGCATCTCTCATCCCCCCTTTCCCATGCAATGACCGGCTGGCAATTCTGGATCGATCGCGGCGGCACGTTCACCGACATCGTCGCCAAACGCCCGGACGGCGCATTGATCAGCCACAAGCTGCTGTCCGAAAATCCCGGGCGTTACGACGACGCCGCACTCCGGGGCATTCGCGACGTGCTCGGCCTGGATGCCGAAGCACCGCTCGGCCTTGCTCCGATCGACGCGGTCAAGATGGGAACCACGGTCGCCACCAACGCCCTGCTCGAAAGACGGGGCGAGCGCACCGTATTGGCGATAACGGAGGGTTTCGCCGATGCGCTCCGGATCGGCACCCAGAACCGGCCACGCCTGTTCGACCGCGAGATCGTCCTGCCCGAGATGCTTTACGAACATGTGGTCGAGATCGAGGAGCGCGTCGATGCTCGAGGGGCGGTGCTCCGCCCCGTGAACCTAGCCGCGGCCCGATCGGCGCTGGCGGCGGCCGCCGAGTCCGGGATTCGAAGCTGTGCCGTGGTCCTGATGCACGGCTACCGGTACCCGGCCCACGAGCAGGCGATCGCGGATCTTGCCCGCGATCTCGGTTTCGATCAGGTCTCGGCGTCCCATCGGGTGTCGCCGTTGATGAAGCTCATCAGCCGCGGCGACACCACGGTCACCGACGCCTATCTGTCGCCGATCCTGCGCCGCTACGTGGATCGGGTGGCGGCGGCCCTGGGCGAGACCTTGTTGATGTTCATGCAGTCCAACGGTGGCCTGACCGACGCGCGCCGGTTCCAGGGCAAGGATTCGATCCTGTCCGGGCCGGCGGGGGGCGTGGTCGGGGCGGTGCGCACCGCCGCCATGGCCGGATTCGACAAGATCATCGGCTTCGACATGGGCGGCACCTCGACCGACGTGTCCCATTACGACGGCACCTTGGAGCGAACCTTCGACAGCGAGATCGGTGGCGTCCGCCTGCGCAGCCCGATGATGCGCATCCACACCGTGGCCGCGGGCGGCGGCTCGATCCTCGATTTCGACGGCGCCCGCTATCGGGTCGGGCCGGAGTCCGCGGGCGCCGATCCGGGACCGGCCTGCTATCGCCGCGGCGGGCCGCTGACGCTCACCGACTGCAACGTCATGCTCGGCAAGCTCGCGCCGGCCCATTTCCCCCATGTGTTCGGCGCGCGAGGCGACCAGCCGATCGACGCGGAAGAGGTGCGCGGCCGCTTCGCCGCCCTGGCCGCGCGGATCCGGGCCGAGACCGGCGACGGGCGCACCCCGGAGCAGGTCGCCGAAGGATTCCTGAAAATCGCGGTCGAGAACATGGCCAATGCGATCAAGCACATCTCGATCCAGCGCGGCTACGACGTCACCGAATACACCCTGGCGGGCTTTGGCGCCGCCGCCGGCCAGCACGCCTGCCTGGTCGCCGACGCCCTCGGCATGGGACGCATCTTCATCCACCCCCTGGCCGGGGTGCTGTCCGCCTATGGCATGGGCCTGGCCGATATCCGGGTGATGCGGGAGCGCGCGGTCGAGGCGCGGCTCGCCAAGCCACTGCTGCCCGACCTTGAAGCCACTTTGGCGGCGCTGGAAGGCGAAGCCCGCGCCGAGATGGCCGATCAGGGCGTGGCGCCGGCGGCGGTCACCCGCCAGGCCCGGCTCCACCTTCGCTACGAAGGCACCGATGCGCCGCTGGAGGTGCCGTTTGGAGACCTTGCCGAGATCATGGCCGCGTTCGAGGCCGCTCATGAGCAGCGCTACGGGTTCTCGGTTCCGGACAAAGCCGTGATCGTGGAGGCCGCGGCGATCGAGCTGATCGGAGCCACCGAGACGGTCGAGGATGCGCCGAGCCCGCTGGAGTCGTCGCCACCGCCAATGCCGCTGGCCGAGACCACCCTGACCAGCGGCGGGGCGCGCCACACCGCGCCGATCCACGACCGTACCCGGTTGCGCCCGGGCCACATCCTCGCCGGACCCGCGATCGTGGTCGAGCCGACCGCGACCACGATGATCGAATCCGGCTGGCAAGCGCGGGTCACCGAACGCGATCACCTGGTGCTGACCCGGATCACGCCGCGCCCACGGCAAACGGCGATCGGCACCGACGTCGATCCGGTCATGCTGGAAGTGTTCAACAACCTGTTCATGTCGATCGCCGAGCAGATGGGCAGCGTGCTCGAAAACACCAGTCATTCGGTCAACATGAAGGAGCGGCTGGATTTCTCCTGCGCGGTGTTCGATCCCTCCGGCCAACTGGTCGCGAATGCGCCCCATATGCCGGTCCATCTGGGCTCGATGGGCGAAAGCGTCCGCGCGATCATCGAGTCGCGGAGCGCCACCATGGCCGCCGGCGACGTGTTCATGCTCAACGCGCCCTACGCGGGCGGGACCCATCTGCCCGACGTGACCGTGATCACGCCGGTGTTCGACGAGCCCGGCGCGGTGGTCCTGTTCCATGTGGCGAGCCGGGGCCATCACGCCGACATCGGCGGCATCACGCCGGGCTCGATGCCGCCCGACAGCCGCACCGTCGAGCAAGAAGGCGTGCTGATCGAGGACTTTCAATTGCTCCGCGCGGGCCGATTCCTGGAGCGGGAGACCAGGGCCTTGCTCGCATCCGGCCGCTATCCGGCCCGCAACATCGATCAGAACATCGCCGACTTGCAGGCCCAGATCGCCGCCAACCACAAGGGCGTGGCCGAGCTCGGGCGCATGGTCGGCCATTTCGGCCTCGACGTGGTCCAGGCCTATATGGGCCATGTCCAGGCCAACGCCTGCGAATCGGTCCGCCGGGTGCTCGACGTGCTCACCGACTCGAGCTTCACCAATCCCTTGGACGACGGCAGCCGGATTCGGGTTGCGATTTCGATCGACAGGGCCGCCCGCCGCGCCCGCATCGACTTCACCGGCACCTCCCCTCAGCAGCCGAGCAACTTCAACGCCCCCCTCGCGGTCTGCCGGGCGGCGGTGCTCTATGTGTTCCGGACCCTGGTCGATGACGACATTCCGATGAACGAGGGCTGCCTGGAGCCGCTCGAGATCGTCGTCCCCGAGGGCTGCATGCTC
>CAJWQN010000119.1 GCA_913045505.1 uncultured Rhodospirillaceae bacterium
GGCGGGGTGAGCCGCTGGCCACCACGATATGTGTGATCGAGCACCGGTTCGCGCGGGATACCGGATGCTGCACCATGGCGTTTGCGACCGCGCGCGCCTATGCCGCCCACAAAGGATGGATTCGGACAGGCCTCGACGACGAACTGCCGATTCGATCATCCCGGACCAGCCGCGCCGATTGCGAAGCGGGTCAAACTTCTGTACCACTTACCCTCCCTCAGCGACCGAATTCCCAACCAGAGGGGAGCCAGTTCGAGTGATGTCGGGATGAGCACCACCTGTGTTTCGCCGAGCCCCCGGGGCACCGTCGGGCCATGAACCAAGTCGTCGCGGTCGTCTTTATTCTGGTCGTGATCTTCGGACTCGGCGGGATGGTCTTTTTTCTCGAGGAGCCGGATCCGCCGCCGGTACCCTCGGACCAGTCCCGCAACTGGCTTTACACATTCTATCGAAACGCGCCCGCGGCGAGCGGCTGGCAGGTCACCCGCGTCGCCAACGCACCGGGCCGCGCGGTGGTCTCGGTCGAACCGCCGCCGGCCCAGGCCGAAATGCTGAAAGCCCAGTCCGCCGAGCAGCGCGCCCAAGCGCTCGGCGAGCTTTGTCCCGGCGAGGGACAAGCCATCTGGAAGACGCTGAAGGAGGATCAGACCATCATCGTCTCTTCAGGACCTGACGAAGTGGATTGTCGCGCCCGATGACCACCGCCGTCACGCCGCGCCACACAAGCGCCGCGAAACCGCAAATCGTCAAGGGATCGGATGGACCATGATCAAGATCACGTTCTGCCTGCGGCGCCTGGCGCACCTGTCGCGGGCCGAATTTCAGGATTATTGGCTGAACAACCACGGGCCGCTGGTTCGCCAACAGCGCGAGGCCTTGCGGTTTCGGAGATACGTGCAACTTCATGCCGGCTTTGACGAATTGACCGCACGAGTCAGCGAGGCGCGGGGCGCGCCACCCCCCTATGACGGCGTCGCCGAACTCTGGTGGCAAGACATCGAGGACCTGACCGCCGCCACCGCCACCAAGGAAGGCCGCGCCGCTGGGCGCCTGCTTTTGGAGGACGAGCGCAAGTTCATCGATCTGGCCAACTCACCGATCTGGTTCGGCGAGGAGCATGTGATCGTCGGTTGACTTTCCGGTCGGCCCCAAGAACCGGCCGGCGTTGAAGGATCGTTGCCGCGCCAGAATTTGCCTTGGATGCGCGCTACGCTATTAATGACGCGCGATCGGCGAAACCAGTGACGACCGCGCGCACCGCGGTTCATTGAATGCAGGCCCATCATTTGCCAGACCACCCGCAAGACGAGACTCCCGCGCCGCACCCTGTAGCGGCGTCGGCGGCGCCCGCTCCCATCGACGCGGCCTGGCCGCTAACGATCGGAGCGGTCCTGCTGGGACTGGCCCTAATTCTGCTCCTGTTTCACGACACGGTCGCGGACATCGTCGGCCTGTGGGCGATCGATTCGGCATACAACCATGGCTTTCTCATCATCCCGATCAGCCTCTACCTGATATGGGAGCGGCAGGCGACGATCGCGCCGATCCGCCCGCGGCCCAATATCTGGGGGGTGGCGATCATCGCTCCCTTCGGCCTGCTTTGGCTGGTGTCCGACGTGGCCGATATCGACATGGCAAGCCAATACGCCGTTGTCGGGATCATCCAGGGATTCCTGTTCACCCTGCTTGGCTGGCCGGCGTTCAGATCGATGTTGTTTCCGCTCTGCTATTTGTGGCTTCTGGTTCCGGCCGGCTCGTCGATGCTGCCTTCACTGCAATCGCTGGCCGCGTCCTTGACCACGGAAGGGATCAGGCTGATCGGAATTCCGATCTTCGCGGAGGGTTTGTACCTCACGGTCCCCACCGGTATTTACCGAATCGCGCCCGGATGCGCCGGTTTGAATTTCTTGCTGTCCGGGTTCGCCATCGCCCTCCTTTATGGCAACTTGATATATCGCGGCTGGATCAAGCGCACGGCCACCGTTGTGGCGACCCTGGTGATCGCGCTCCTGGCCAACGCGATTCGAATCATCGGCATCATCTGGATCGCGCATATCGCGGGTCAATACATCGATATCGCCGCCGATCACCTCCTATACGGGTGGGGATTTTTCGGCATCATCATCGCCGTCATGATGTGGTACGGCCTGCGCTATCGCGACCCCGACGCCGACGAGGAGCCGGTCGCCGCCCGCCCTGGACTCGATCCGGCACGGACCGCGCGCCTGACCGCTACCCTCATCGCCGCGGTCGCGGTTGCCACCGTCGCTCCGACCTATGCTGTCTACACCGGAAGCGCGCCCCCGCTGGCGCCGGTGGTCAGCCTGGCGCTGCCGGCATCCACTGGCCCATGGCGCGAAGATCCCACAGGCAGCACATGGCACGCTAAGTTTCCGGGTGCCGGCGCACAAGTCCAACGGACCTATGCCCTCGAGAACACGCGCGTCGATCTGTTCATCGCCTATTATTGGCGCCAAGGAGAGGGCCACGAGCTTGTCGGCTGGGGCAACAAGATCGCCGACGACGAGACCTGGCAACAGCTCGGCAGCCGGGCCGGACGAGTCCGCATCGACGGGGCCCGCCATGATGTCGGCGTGGCTCAGCTGTCGTCGGGCAATCGCCGGCGTCATGTCTGGCATTGGTATTGGGTCGATGGGCGCTATACCGCCAGCGCAATGGTGGCGAAGCTGCTCCAGATCAAATCCGAGCTTCTGCGGGGCGAACGCCGGTCGGCGTTTATCGCGGTGTCGACCGAACCGGAAATCGAGGCCGCCGCCGCCGAGGCCGCCGTGCAGGACCTCCTGGACGCGCTGTCGCCGATGAGTCGGATCCTGACCTCGGCCGCACTCGCGCCCGATCAGAACCGGTGACGGAAGGCGGCGATTTCAGACATGTGCGGACTGGTTGGCATATTCGATAGCCGCGGCTTGAGCCCGATCGATTCCGGCCTGCTTCGGCGGATGAACGATTCGCTCAGCCACCGCGGCCCCGATGGCGAAGGCCAGTTCATCGCGCCCGGCATCGGCCTGGCCCACCGGCGCCTGTCGATCATCGATCTCGAAGGCGGTCATCAACCGATGTTCAACGAGGACCGGTCGGTGGCCGTGATCTTCAACGGCGAAATCTACAATTTTCAAGATCTGGCCGAAATTCTGGAACAGCGCGGCCATCGATTCGGGACCCGCTGCGACACCGAAGTGATCGTCCACGGTTGGGAGGAATGGGGTGCCGACTGCGTCGATCATTTCTGCGGTATGTTCGCTTTCGCTTTATGGGATCAGACCGCCGAGACCCTGTTCCTGGCGCGCGATCGGCTGGGCAAGAAGCCGCTTTACTATGCGGGCCTGCCCAACGGCCAGGTCGTGTTCGGCTCCGAACTCAAGGCCCTGCTCCGCCATCCCGGGATCAATCGCGACCTCGACCCGCGATCGGTCGAGGATTATTTCGCTTATGGCTACGTGCCGGACCCGCGTTCGATTTACCGGAACATCGCCAAACTCGCGCCCGGCCACAGATTGCTTTGGCGGCGCCAGGATGATCCGAAGTTGGAGTCCTATTGGCACCTGCGCATGACCCAGGACGGCCCGGCGGAACTGAATGAAGCCCAGGCCGAGTTGACCCGGTGCCTACGCGACGCGGTGGCGGGGCGCCTGATCTCCGACGTCCCGCTCGGCGCCTTTTTGTCAGGCGGCGTCGATTCCAGCGGGATCGTCGCGCTGATGGCCGAAGCCATGGCCGAGCCGGTCAACACGGTCTCGATCTCGTTCGGCGAGCGCCAATTCGACGAATCCGCCTATGCCAACCAGATCGCGGCGCGCTACGGGACCAATCATCATGTGCGCCGGGTCAGCGCCGATTCGTTCGATCTGATCGATCGGCTGGCGACGATTTACGACGAGCCGTTTGGCGACAGCTCGGCAATGCCCACCTTCCAGGTTTGCGCCCTGGCACGGGAACATGTGACCGTGGCCCTGTCCGGCGACGGCGGCGATGAGCTGTTCGCCGGCTACCGGCGCTATCTGATGCACGACCGCCAAGAGCGGGTTCGGGCCTGGTTGCCGCCGCCCCTGCGCCGGGCGTTCTTCGGCACCCTCGGGAGCCTATACCCCAAGCTCGATTGGGCGCCACGCTTTGTCCGCGCCAAAACGACCTTCAACGAGCTGGCCCTCGATTCGGTCGGCGGATATTTCAACAGCGTCTCGGTGCTGAGCGACGCGATCCGGCACGGCATTTACAGCCCAGGGTTCCGGCGCGAGCTACAGGGCTACCACGCGATAGACGTCCTGCGCCATCACATGGACGCCGCCGATACCGACGATCCTCTGCTTCAAGCGCAGTACGCCGATATCAAGACCTACCTTCCCGGTGATATCCTGGTCAAAGTGGACCGCGCCAGCATGGCCAACTCGCTCGAAGTCAGGGCGCCCTTGCTGGACCACAAGCTGGTCGAGTGGAGTGCCCGGCTCAGACCGTCGCATAAGCTCAATGGCGGCCAGGGAAAGTATTTGCTGAAACGAGCGTTCGAGCCCTATGTGCCGCACGAGCTGCTTTACCGCCCGAAACAGGGATTTTCCATGCCGATCGCGAGCTGGTTTCGCGGTCCGTTGCGCGCCAAGGTGCGCGAGGGGATTTGCGGGTCGGCCCTCGCCGACACCGGATATTTCGATACCACCGTGCTGAGCAAGCTTGTTGATCAGCACCAGTCCGGGTTGCGTGATCACAGCCCCGTGCTGTGGGTGCTGTTGATGTTCGACTCCTTCTTGCGTCACGATGCGGGATTGAGCGACAATTCGAAGGCTACGTGACCAGGGTGAGCCTCCCAAGAGTTTCGCGTCACCAGGGGCTCCGGCGTCGCTGTCGTGCCGGGACGCCAATGGCGGCCAAAAAATGTAAAAATTATTTACACTGGCGGTTTGTCGGCGAAACCGACGTTCTTCGCGTTACCGTGATCGGTGGAATAATGTTTCCGCTGAAAATCCCTTGCCATCACGAGGTCACAAAAAATTAAATTGATTCAATATTTTATGGCGGAAGAAAGGTTCGAGACCGATTCCCGCCGCCGCAATCCGCCGGCCAATCCTCCGGTTCAAACCGTTCTGGATATCACCCCAGCGGCCTCGGAGGGTGACTCGGCCCCTCCGACAGGTGTCGGAATTCTAAACAGTTTGGCGTCATTTCCGTTCGGAGCAATTGTATAAACCATTGAAATCAAGGACTTTCCAAAAAAAGGCCCGAATTTTGCATATTATCCAGCAACAAAAATTGATCAGGGCAGGGGCAGTTCGATCATGCAGTACGAATTTGGTGAAGCGCCGGAGTTACGAGCGTTGTCGCCGAACGTTTGGGAACAACTGCGAAATCCACAGTATTGCAACGAATCGGACTGATAGCATTATGGCTTCCATTGGTCTATATTGTCGAATCATGAGAGTGGATCGCGTTGCACCAATCAAAGGTCTGTGTCGCTGGGATCGGTTAGAGGCGTTTGAGCGGGGGGGCGCTGAAAGTGTCTGATCAGCAGCATTCACCCGGCAACGGACCTTCGAATCGCCGCGCGATATTGTCGTGGCGGGCCGCTATAGTGACTTGGCTTGGCGTTTCCGTGGGCGCGTGGTTCCTGATTGCCAGTCTTTTTGTCGGCGTCGCCCCGGAGGGCCCAGACAACATCGCCGATGACGGGGATTACGAGAAGCTCGGAGACATTGCCCCCGCGGCCGGGACGCCGTCGCCGTGCCCACCCTCCGAAGCAACCGCCGAATCCGACATCGAGGATGAGACCGGAAATTTGGCGGACATCGCGCCGGCCGCCGGCCCATGCGCCACGGGCACCGAATCCGTGCAACCATCGGCTCGCGACTGTATCTCGGAAACGTCGCCGGCAGTCGAGGCTTGCGACGAATAAGATTAGTTGAACGCAGTTCTCCTCCGGCAAAAGTCGAGCCGAAGCGATTTGGCCGACCGGGTCCCGAGTCCAGCCAGACATGATGTCGGTATGATCGAAACCCGACCCGACCTAGGGGGTGTCGACGCGGGCGCGCCTCTCGCGACGGCGCGTTCGATTTCGACAATGACGGCCGCTCATTCGACTGCCGCCCCAAGACTGGCCGAGGGACGTCCGAGCGTGTGTTGTCCGTGATCAAGATTCTGGTTCTGACCACATTGTTTCCGAATGCCCGTCAGCCGGTTCATGGCGTTTTTGTCGAGAACCGGTTGCGGCATCTGCTTTCGAGCGGGCAAGTGACGGCGCGTGTCATGGCGCCGGTTCCCTGGTTCCCCTTTACGGCGAAGATTTTCGGCAACTATTCGATATCGCCTGGAATTCCGAGAACGGAAACCAGACACGGGATCGAGGTCGCCCATCCGCAATTCCCGACAATTCCGAAAATCGGCATGAGCGTCGCTCCGTGGTTGATGTATTGGGCGCTCAAACCGCACCTGCTCGCGGAGATTCGCGCCGGCAACGACTTCGATTTGATCGACGCCCATTATTTCTATCCGGACGGCGTCGCGGCCGTGCATTTGGCGCGCGCCTTATCGAAGCCCATCGTCATCACCGCGCGGGGCACCGACCTGAATCTGATCGCGGACTATGCCGTGCCGCGAAGCCAAATCCGCTGGGCCGCGGCGCGGGCCGACGGCATGATCACCGTGTGCCAGGCGCTCAAGGACCGACTGGTCGCCCTCGGCACCGCGCCCGATCGGGTCGACGTGTTGCGCAACGGTGTCGATCTGGAAAAGTTCCGGCCCATGGATCGAGACGCGGCACGGGCCGAATTGGGGCTCCGGCGGCGGACCCTGCTCTCGGTCGGCTATTTGATTCCGCGCAAGGGCCATGATCTGGTTATCCGTGCCTTGGCCACACTCCCCGAGACCGACCTGCTGATCGCCGGAGACGGGCCGGATCGCGACAAGCTCGAGCATCTGGCCGAATCCTTGGGCCTCGCGGCTCGGGTCCGGTTTCTGGGCCAAGTCGCCCACGATGACCTGCCTCGGATTTACACGGCGGCGGACACCATGGTTCTGGCCTCGAGCCGCGAAGGCTGGGCAAACGTCCTTCTCGAATCGATGGCCTGCGGCACGCCAGTGGTGGCGACCAATGTCTGGGGGACCGCGGAAGCGGTGACCGGCCCGGCCGCCGGCATTCTTGCCAACGAGCGTTCACCAGAGGCGCTGGCCGCGGCGATCGGGGAATTGTTGGCGGGTCTGCCGCGCCGCGCGGACACCCGCGCCTACGCCGAACAGTTCAGTTGGGACGACACCACCCAAGGTCAAATCGATCTGTTTCAAAGGGTGCTCGCCCATCGCTGAACCGGCGAGGCGATTGGGCTACCGTCGCAAATCGCCGATCAATCGGGTGAGATCCCGCGCCACGCGCAGATCGATTCGGGAAGGATTGCGCGGCGCCAGGGCGGCTCGTTTCAAGGCCTGGAGCTTCCGAATCGCGCCTTCCCGATCACCGGGGTCGAGGGTGGTGTCGAACAGGGTCACACCCGTGATCGCATAGCGCCGCCCTTTGGGACCGACCACGAACCAGTATTCCGGAGCCCGCGTGTGGGGCCGGCCGGTCCGATAGTGCAGAAGTTCATGGGCCCGGACCTCCCGATCGCGAGCCCGAAGCTGGTCGATCAGAAACCGTTCGCGCCGGGTCGTGCCGCGCGAATCCACTGCCGCGCCTCGAAGCTTCGCCGCTACCTCTTCACGAAGGATGCGGGCGATCCGCAATTGCTGCGCCCGCGCCTTCGCGGCCTGGTCGGCGCGAGCCATCCGCGCCAGGGCACCAAGGTTGGACACGGCGCCGCGGCTGGCCGGCGAAAGGCGTGGCGTTGCCGCGGCCCGCGGCGCGGGCACCAGGGCACCATCGGGATTGCCGGCCTCGATCCTGCCGTTCGCGCCGCGCTGAATGGTGCCGATTTGTCCGGTAGCCCGGTCCTCCGGTCGGCGTTCGTCCGGAGCAACCCGAACGATCTTGCCGTTTTCATCACGGCGGATTGGCGGGACCGAGCTTTCCTCGGGCGGCGCGGCGACGGCTTGACCGCCGAGCGCGCCGGCCACCATCATGACCGCCAACAGCCGCTGCAGATTCCACATCATGGCAGGGTGTCGTCCCTCCGCTGGCAGGTGGTTTGCGTGCCTCGCGCTGCCCAATGACGGGGCCGATTTCAGCGTGGGGTTGGTTCCGCCATGGCCCGGTTCCAGGCGGTCAAGCCGTACAGTATCAACAGGCCTCCCACGAGTTCCAGGCCCTCCTCGACAATCGTCTCCGCGTCCCATATCCACTGCAGCTCTTCGTGATTGAGCCAGTTGATGGTCGATTCGATGACCACGCCACCCAGGAATATCGCGCCGAAACCGCCGGCCAGCAGCAGATTCGAGCCCGGTGCCAGCGACAAAGGCTTGCGCAGCGCGTTGATCGCGAAAGCAAACAAGACCAGGATGATGGGGCCGCCGACCCAAACCCATCTTGCATTTCGTTTCCAGTCCGCGGGAAACAAATGCAGCACGGGAATCCAGTCGCCGATCCGCTCATGGATTTGGGCGACCTCGTCACAGGACATGGCGGCCAGCAGGAT